>NZ_PQDH01000009.1 GCF_002964605.1 Vallitalea okinawensis | reverse complement strand
CCTCAAGAATTACAGATCAATGAAGATTCAAGAAGTTTGAGTATTTTAGTTGATAATATTGAGATATTGTACTAATTATTTTGATAAATAGGTGATTATGTGAAAATATTATATCTTACAGCTAGACAACCTTATCCTTACATTAAAGGAGATCAGCTAATCTCCTATAATCAAATAAAAGAGCTAAGTAAACGACATAAAGTTTACTTAGTTTCTTTTTATGAAAATCAGTTGAATGAACTTGATAAAGAAATGTCCAAATATTGTGAGGAGATATACTTATTTAATTCTAACAAGTTATCTAAGATCATTTCCTCATTAAAAGTCTTTTATAATGGTAAAAGTATTCAAGCAAACATGTTTTATATGAAAAAAATTAGAGATATAATTGATAAGTTATATAATGAAATTAAACCTGATATTGTGCACGTACTTTCATTTAGAATGGCAGAATATTTTATTGATAAGAAAACTAAAAAATCTATTACCCTGGTTGATGCATATTCTCTTAATATGCGTCTAAGAAGAGATAAATGTAAGAATATCTTAAAATTGTTATGGCATACAGAGTATTTATTATTAAAAAAATATGAAAATAAAGTGCTTAATAAGTATGATATTAAAACTATAGTGGCAGAAAGAGATAAAAAATATTTACTAAATGAAAACATAATTGTTAATCCAATAGGAGTTAATTTGGATTATAATTTTTTACACGAATGTAAACAAAAATATAGAGATAAAGAAGTATCAAATAATTACACTAATATAATTTTTCAAGGTAATATGTCATATTTTCCAAATATTAAAGCAATAAAGTTTTTAGTTAATGAAATAATGCCAAAGTTAAATAGGAGAATAAGACTATTTTTAGTTGGAGGACAGGTTTCAAAAGAGATTCAAATATTAAAAAATAGTGATATAATTATCACTGGATATGTAGATAAAATTGAGCAATACTTAGCTATAGCAGATATTGCTATTTATCCAATTTTTGAAGCCACAGGAATGCAGAATAAAGTTCTTGAGGCTTTAGCGGCTCAAATACCTTGTATTACTACTGATCAATGTCTAACTGGAATTAAAGGATTGAAGCATAAGGAGAATATTTTAATTGCTAATACAGTTGATGAATTTGTTAACTGCTTTAAGTTACTTGAAAATAATGATAAACTACTTTATCAGATGAAAAATAATGGATATAAACTTATACAAAGAGAATATTCATGGGATAGAAATGTTACTCAACTTGAGGAATTGTGGGGTGAATATAATTATGAAAATGGTAATTGATTTAAGAAAATTAACAGGGAAGCCTAGTGGAATAGGAATATATATATATTATTTACTAGATGGTATTTTAAAAAAATCCAATATACATATAATTGGAATAACTGATATTGTTAAAGGAGAACTTATTGAAAAGTTAGCTGGTAAAATTGAGATAATTGAATATGGGAAAAGTGTAAACAAAAATAGAGAAGTATTCTTATATTTTAAATTTATAGAAGACATCCTTTCTAAAATAAAGCCTGAATATTTTTATGAACCAAATTTTATAATTACAAGAAATCTAAAAAAAGAATTACCTAATTTAAAATGCATTATTAATATTCATGATATTATACCCATAACTCATAAGTATCACTCATTTATATATAGAATCTATTTTAAGTTTTTTCTTTCTAAAACATTAATGATAACTGATAAGGTAATATATATATCAAATGATTGTAAATCTAAAGCTGAGAAGTATTTTAATAAATTAAAATATATAAGCTCTACAAAAGTATATCCAATAATAAATTATAACTTCAATCCAATTAATAATGATAAAGATTACTTTTTATTTATTGGAAATATTGAAGAACGTAAAGGTGTTCGGTTATTACTTGAAGCATATATCAAATATTTAAAAAATAATGGTCAAAAAGACCTAGTGATATGTGGTAATTTATATGATGATAAACTGTTAAAGAAAATAAATGATACTAAAAAGCTGTCAAATGGTAAATTTAGATATATAGGTTATGTAGAAGAAGATGAAAAAAACGAATTATTAAGAAATTGCTCAGCATTCATATACCCCTCTTTTTGTGAAGGGTTTGGAATTCCGCCTATAGAAGCGCTTTCATTCTATAAACCTATTATTGTAAGTAACATAGATGTTTTTGAAGAAGTTTATGGAGACTGTGCTAATTATTTTACAATATACGGAGAGAATGATGAAATAGAAGATTCTTTATATCATAGAATGAAAGATTATAGGCAGGTAGATAAGAATAAAATACAAATGTTACTATATAAATATAGCCAAGAGGCTAATGTAAAATCTTTTTTAGAGTTTCTTGATGCTAAATAGATAATTATTAACTTATTGTTTATTAAAAAGAAGTCCTATGGGGACTCCTTTCTAATATGCATTTCTATGTACAAAGCCTTTAAATACTGTTAAAAATGCAATTTTAATATCCATTTTCAAGGTCCAATGTTCAATGTAATAGATATCATATTCAATTCTTTTCTTTATGGATGTATCACCACGCCAGCCATGAACTTGAGCCCAACCGGTCATACCAGGTCTTACTTGATGCTTAATCATGTATTTAGGAATTTCCTCTTTGAATTTATCTACATAATAAGGACGTTCAGGTCTTGGACCAATTAAACTCATATCACCTTTGATAACATTGAATAGTTGAGGTAATTCATCGATACTTGTTCGTCGTATGAATCTTCCAATGGGTGTTATTCGAGGATCATTACTGGTAGTCCATACTGTATTCGATGACTTAGAATTCTGAACAACCATGGATCTAAATTTATACATCATAAAGGATTTTCGATCTAATCCAACTCGTTCCTGTTTGAAGAGGATAGGACCAGGTGAAGTAACTTTTGTAATAAGGGCTGTTGTAATCATTATTGGACTGAATAAAATTAAGGCAACGATAGCTCCTACTATATCAATGCAACGTTTAACAAATCGCTTGATATAATCATTAAGTGGTACGTCTCTTATACTTATAACAGGAAGACCATCTAAATTTTCGATATAAGGATTCTTGGATATAAATTTAAAATAGTCAGGTACAAGCCTAGTAAAGATACCTGATTTCTCACATCGTTCTATAATACTTTCTAATTGATGATAGTCTTTTAGGTTAAGTGTAACTACAATTTCATCTAAATTAATGGAATCAATAAGTGAATCTAGTTCATCTAATCGACCTATTACCTTTATCCCAGCGTATGTATAGTTCATTTTCTTATGATTATCTAAAATGCCATAAATTTGATAACCCCATTGAGGATTATTTCTTATATGTCGAATATATTCTTCTGCAGCTGAGCTATAGCCTACGATAAGGAGATGCTTTTGATTAAATCCCTTTGATCGCATAACGTGTAAAATTTGTCGTAGTATATATCGCTCTATGGTACTTAAAGTAATATTGATGCATCCAAATAAGAAAATGACTAAACGTGAATAGTGGATACTTTTTGTTACATATAAGAATGTAATAAACAAAGCAACAATTACTATATTAACTTTTATAATATCAAAAATCTCAAAAAGAATACTTGAAGTTCTTTTTGGTTTGTACATTTTAAAGATGTAATACAGCAACCAATATGATGGTACGATATAAATCAATGGTTTTATGTAATATTCAAAGGACAGGAAGTTAGCATCAACTTCAAACATGCCAGAATAAAAACGTAAATACCAAGCTAATATTAAAGAGATGCATATAACGAGACCATCCAAAATAACTAATATTCTATTTAAATGTCTTTGGTTCTTCTTTATCATTCTAATCACCTATTGTTTAAATTTCTTTCCAACTTAATATTACCATATTTTCTTAATAACTTCTATAAGGCAGATTAAATTAATTATATGAATAAAATGGAAAATATTAGACTATAATTTAACTGAACACATACTTATTACCGAAGGATTGTGGTTCCTTGGTGAAAGAAGGTAGAACAATGATACCTAACTTATGGCACAACACTGAAGATACACTATCAGAAGAAGAGAGACAAATTATGGAACTCCTCAAAGAAACCCAAGAAGAAATTGACCAAATACACAACAAGTATGATTATGCTACTGACCAAAGCATAATCGACAGCTATATCTACCAACTTAAAGCGTTACATTTACGCTATGAACATTTGCTAAATGAAGTAAAAAAATTCTGTTCTTGAAAGCGCATATCCATGCGCTATTTTTTTGTCTCAGATATCAAAAAAATGAATAATTTATCCATGCTAACCTATTAATTACAGTATAATTGATAATACATATAAAATATGGTAAAATATGCACATCTCGATAGAGGAGGTGTATAAGCTTAAATACTACAGTATAAATTAGATTTTGTCATATGCTGTAGTAATTTTTGATGTAAAAACAAATAAAAGGAGGGAAATTTAATGAAGAGAATTCTGTCAATGGTTCTAATTTTGTCAATGCTTGCAGGGAATGTAATAACAGCGTCTGCAGAGACTTCACACAAGGATCGAGTAAAGGAAATAAAAACTTCAAGAATGAAAACTCTTCAAGAAGAATATGGGCTTCAAGATTCGGATGAAGTACGTATTATTGTAGAACTAGACAAGAGTCCAGCTCTTGAGTATTCTACAGCAAAGTTAAATGATGTTGCAGTGGAATTAGAAAGCTACCAAGTTCAAGTGATGGATGATATCGTTGATAGTAAAATATCTGTAGATTACCATCATCAATTTACTAATGTAGTTAATGGATTCAGTGCTACAACTACAGTAGGTGATGCAAAGCGTATTGAGGAATTATCAGATGTAAAGAGTGTATACATAGCAACTGAATATGCAAGACCTGAACCAGAAATGTTTACAAGTGGTGATTTTATTGATCTCCCAGAGGCAATAGATTATGATGGTAAATATACTGGTGAAGGTACAGTTGTAGCTATTATTGACACAGGGATTGATTATACACATAAGGATATGCGACTAAGTAATCCAGACAATGCCAAATTAAGTGTAGAAGTTGTTGATAGTTTAGTTGCAGCAAATGGGTTAGAGGGTAAATATTATACGGATAAAGTACCCTATGGTTATAACTATTTTGATAACAATGATGAAGTTATTGATAGTGGTAATTATGCAAGTATGCATGGTATGCATGTAGCGGGTACAGTTGGAGCTAATAGTCCTGATGAAGAAGGCCTTAAAGGTGTAGCTCCAGAAACACAATTACTTGCATTAAAAGTTTTCGGTAACAATCCTGCAGAAGAATCCACCTATGGTGATATGATTATAGCTGCTATTGATGATGCTATCGCTTTAGATGCAGATGTAATCAACATGTCTTTAGGAGCACCTTCAGCTTTCGTTAACAGTCAAGATTTAGAGCAGCAAGCTGTACAACGTGCAACGGATAGTGGTGTTATCTGTTCAATTTCAGCTGGTAACTCAGGCTTCTTTGGTGAAAACTTATTATATCCTGTAGCAGATAATCCAGATATCAGTATGGCTGGTGCACCAGGATTAGTAGAGTCAGCTTTACAAGTTGCATCTCTAGAAAACAGCATCATTCATGCTGAAACGATTAATCATGGAGATGACCAATATATTTATAGCGAGGCAGGTCCTAAAGATCCTATCGGCACATTGGGTACAGAGGACTATGAATATGTTTACTGTGGAGTAGGTCACGATAATGAGTTTGTTAATGTATATGGTAAGATAGCACTTATTAAACGTGGTGATATGTCTTTTGTTGATAAAGTGAATAATGCTTATAAACATGGTGCTATTGCCGCTGTTATCTATAATCATGAAGATGGTGGTGATGAACTTATCAACATGTATGTTGGTAATATAAAAATACCAGCTATTTTTGTCGGTAATAGTGATGGTGCAGCATTGGAAGCAGCTGAAGAAAAAGTTATTTCTTTTGGCGGTGAGAAAGAGGAAGTTAATGCTTTATCTGGTGAAATGTCTAGTTTCTCATCATGGGGGACTGTATCAACTCTTGATCTTAAACCAGAGATCACTGCGCCAGGTGGACAAATATATTCTACGTTTAACGATGATAGTTATGGTTCTATGAGCGGTACAAGTATGGCTGCTCCTCATGTTTCAGGTGTGATGGCACTCATTACTCAAAGAATAAATGAAGAGTTTCCTGAACTAGAGGGTGCTGAAAAGGTTCTTTTTGCAAAGAATTTAGCTATGTCTTCAGCGGTACCACATAGTTATGAAGAAACTCTCTCTTCCCCACGTCAGCAAGGTGCAGGGGTAATTAATGTGTACAATGCTGTATCAACGCCTATTGTTGCTACAGATGAGGAATCGGGAGAAGCAGAAGTTGAATTATATGAGGTTGATGAGGATATTGAATTTGAGGTAACACTAACCAACTATTCCGATGAGGAGGTAACAGTGAAAGGTTCTGGAGCTGTTATGACTCAGACAGGAGTGAATGCTTATGGTTATGAGTTTATTGTTCCAGCAACTACACCTCTCTATAAAGAAGTTGATGGAGAATATGTGGCTTTAGAAGTGGAACTGAATGAGGAAGTTGTTGTTCCAGCAAATGGTACAGTAGATGTGGATGTTCAGATTGATATTGAAGATGCCTATATTATATATAGTGGTAATGTTGTTAAATTAACGGACGTTTATGATAATGGTGCTTTCATAGAAGGTTTTGTACAATTTGATGCTATTGATGATGTTCACTTAGCAAGTATCCCATTTATCGGTTTTTATGGTGATTGGAATGCAGCACCGATTCTTGATGGAATGATCTACGACGATGAGACTAATGAATCATTCTTCTGGGATTCTTATTTACAAAATCAATTTGGTAACCCATTAGGTGAAGTACCATCAGAGGACACTTATAGATTAGACAATATCGTTGTGGGTAATCCAACAAATGAGTTTAGTTCACAGTACATTTCACCTAGACTATCTTTACTCAGAAATGCGAAAGAGTTAAAGGTAATGATTTTAGATGAATCCAAGGAATATATTAAGACCTTAGGAATTTTTGAAGATTTAACTAAGAATTATGGTGATACTGCTTATGATTTATCATTTTTAGGTTGGGATTTAACCTTAAATGGTGACTATGTAGAAGATGGTCAGTATTATATGAGAATCATGGCGAAAATCAATTATGAAGATGCTGATTATCAAGTTTATGACTATCCATTTAATGTGGATCATACGATGTCCACAATTGATAGTGTAACGCTTAATCAAGAGACAATGGAATTCACTATTGAGGCAACATCAGCAGGTAAAGGTATCAAATCCTATGGTGTTTGGTGCTTAGGTGCTGAGACGGATGAGTTATACGAATACTATAGTGATAGTAATGTAATTGATATTGCAGATGTAGAAAATAAGATCTATGAAGAAGGCATAGGGGGAGATTTCATACTAATTCCAGTTGTTGAAAGTATGAATGGTTCCGTAGATTTAGGTAGTGCGTATGAACTAGGTGTACCAATTCCAGTATCTCCAAACATGGAATTTGCTGACTTCGAAGATGATGTTATCAATATGAATGCTGCATCTGAATTAACTAACGAATATGATATCCAGGTTAATGAAGCATATAAATTAGATTCAACAATATATGGAGAAGATAACTATCTACTTGTAACAAGTGACATGGAAAAAGTCTTCTATCTAGAAACATATGATGAAGAAGTCATGGACTTCATAGATCATGATACATTAGAAGCTGTTGATGCAGGTCAGACTTATCTAGAAGCTGTTTATGTTATTGATGAAGAGCTGTTTAGTGTACTTAATGAACCTTATGCGACAACATCAGCTGCTGTTACTACAACATCATCTACTGTTGAAGTAACTACTGACAGTGTTGTTAAATTCATTGATGACGATGATTTAGATGGTTTTACACCTGATGAAGACTACTTTAGTTTAGAAGCTGAAGTTATTGTATTTAATACAGCTGAGCCAATAGGAGCAGCAGACAATGACCAAGAACCACCAACAGTTGTTATTGAGACACCTGAAGAATACAAAGATGTCATTAGTCCAGAGCTCATACTTGAAGCAGATGGCGGCTATTATGTTGTTATAGCAGGTACTGTGGATGATGTTTCAGCCATTGATTATCTGAAGATCAATAATGATGTAGTGCCATTAGAGTATAATGCTGATGATGGTGTTTGGGAATTTACTTATAATGCAAATACGGAGGAGCAAGACCAAGTCAAGTTAAATATTGATGTATGTGACGTAGCAGATAACGATTTAACTTTTGAACATGAGTTTTTTGTAGATGGAGTAGACCCAACAATTATTTCTGTTAATTTAGGCGATGATGTAGAAGAGGTTGGAGATAGATATTATCTAAGTATCGATACTATTATGGTATCAGATTACTTACCTGCTTATGATGTCTATGTAAACGAAAATATGGTATACACGAAGAATGAAGACTTTAAGTCTTATAATGAAAAAATACTTGAAAATGCACCTTCCACAATTGAAGATGTTTTAGCCCCAATCGAAGAAGGCGAAAATATCATTGAAATTGCTGTAGTAGATTATGCTGGTAACCTTACTATATGGGAGACAACATATAATTTATCCGTTGATGATAACTCATCAAGTGGTGGTAGTTCAGGTGGATCAAGCGGTGGCAGCTCAGGAGGACCTAGTGGTACCTCAACTACTATAAGTAATTCTGATATAGAAGATCAACTTAAGGATGTAGAAGATGATGTTGTTGATGTTGAGTTTACCTTAGAAGAAGGTGAAGATTCTGCAGATATTAAAATTAACAACAGCACATTTGAGAAATTAAATGATAGTGAAAAATCACTTGGCATTCAAGTTGGTGAAGCAATGGTTATTATTCCACCTAATGCCTTAAATAATGATGACAAAGCTTCAGTTAAATTAAATGTTACTTTATCAGAAGCAAAAAATAGTCAAGTGGTTTCAAAGATTTACAACTTCAAGTTCAGTGCAGCCAATGGTAAAAATGATAAGGTTAACCAATTTAAGAAACCATTAATTATTCACATCCCAGTAGATAATTCTAAGGATGTTGATACAGATCGATTAGCTATATATTATCTAAATGAAGAGACAAATCAATGGGAAGTAGTTGGTGGAGTCTATGATGCTGATACAAATACTGTTGCCGCTCGAGTAAACCATTTTAGTAAGTACGCAGTATTAACAGATAATAAGTCCTTTGAAGATATCAATGGACACTGGGCTCAAAAGACTATTGAAAGTCTTGCTTCAAAAGGGATAATTGATGGAAAGTCTCTTAACGAGTTTGATCCTGAAGGAACATTGACTTATGCTGAGTTCACTAAATTAGTAGTATGTGCCTTAGGACTTTCAGTAGAAAGTACAGATGGAGTATGGTTTGAGCCATATGTGGAAGCTGCTTTAGAGGCAGGGCTTATTACTTCTTTAGATGTAGTCAAGGCTAATCAACCAATTTCAAGAGAGGCTATGGCTGTTATATTAGCAAAAGCATTACAAAATGAGGATCCTTTTGAGAAGAAATATGAACCAATAGATCCAATAACATTTGTTGATTCAAATGAGATTTCTGATGATGCAGTAGATAGTATCAATTATTTAACATCTAATAATATCTTACAAGGGAATGATGATAATACCTTTGCGCCAAAAGATACATTAACAAGAGCAGAAGCAGCAACTGTTATTAATCAACTTGTAAATGCATTATATTAGTTTGAATCAGATTATTTCAATTAGAATATAGTTGAGTACACTAAATGTTGAGCATCACTAAGAACACCTTAGATTTTTATATAAATCTAAGGTGTTCTCTTTATTCAGCTTATATAAATATCTTGTTTTATAGTATGAAATATTGAGTTCTAAAAGTAGACATGCTCTAATATACTGTAATATAGCGCCTTAACAAGCTAGTGGGTGGAAGGAGTGAGAATATTGGATTCTAACCAAGTACTTATTTTAATTATTATTATTACCTTAGCCATTTCTGTGATCATGGTCATGCCAAAGTTTTTTAAAATTATTGGTATGTTACTACTAAATTGTGGTGTTGGGCTATTTTGTTTATACTTTATTAACTTAATTGCACCTATGCATTGGCAGGTTGGACTTAATTTCCTTACAGGAGCTATTGTATCCATCCTAGGGTTACCAGGTGTAGCATTACTTTACGCCATTCAAATAATGATTTAGATTTATAAGGAAGGCAGATATGGTTAATAAATTAACAATAAAAACCTTATTATTCCTTCTAATTACATAATTAAGGTAAATACATATAAGGTATATGAAATTATATCATTTATAAAATAAAGTAAAGATATTCTTTAATGAGAATATATCTTTGCTTTTTTTACGATCTAAAATTTATCAATATTATGTAGTTATTGAGAACTTTAAGAAAAATATTTAAGTAATAAGCTTGTTTATATTTAAAAACTAAAGAGTACTTCAAAACAATAGATAATAAACGTTATATAATAATAATTATGCATTATTATATAAGTTAGAGTTGGTTTAGGATTTTACTATTTTTGAAGTAAATAGAAAAAGTACGCTATAAATAAGAAGAGTTCTCAACTAGAAATAGTGAAATACAAATAGATTGAATATAAGTAATATTTAGGTAAAAAATGGTCGAAAAATCCGCCATTTATATGTATACAATATACGTTTTTTTATTGACAATTTGACTTTCGGGGTGTTAAACTAATAGATGGAAAATAGTAAAATTTATATATACAAGGAGGGTACCAACACATGAGTAACAACATGATTGAGATCCGCTGGCATGGTAGAGGTGGACAAGGCGCTAAGACTGCATCCCTATTATTAGCCGAAGCAGCTTTTGACACTGGTAAATTTATTCAAGGTTTCCCAGAATACGGTCCAGAACGTATGGGAGCACCTATCACTGCTTACAATCGTATTAGTGATGAAAGATGTCCAATTCACTCAAATATTTATGAACCAGATTATGTTGTTGTTGTTGATGAAACATTAATCGATGTGGTTGATGTTACAGCTGGTTTAAAAGAAACTGGTGCAATCATCATTAACACAGAAAAAACACCTGAAGAGATCCTTGGTAAATTAAAAGGATACAAAGGTGGCGTTTACACTGTAGATGCTAGAAAAATTTCTATGGCAACATTAGGTCGTTATTTCCCTAATACACCTATGTTAGCTGCAGTATGTAAAGTATCCAAAATCATGGATGAAGATATTTTAGTTGAAGCAATGGCTAAATCTTTTGCACACAAATTCGCTAACAAGCCACACGTTATTCCAGCGAATATGGATGCATTAAAAATGGCACTTACGGAGGTGAAAGGCGCATGAGTAAATTCAATAAATGTATAATTCCACCTTACACTCCATGGCAAGATACAACTCCAGGTGGCGTTGTTACTTCAACAGGTAACGCTCATGAGTTCAAAACTGGTGACTGGAGAGCTATGAAGCCTGTATGGCATGAAGATAAGTGTAAACATTGTTTGCTTTGTTTCCCTGTTTGTCCTGATAGTTCTATCATGGTTTCAGAGAAAAAAATGACAGGTGTCGACTTTGATCACTGTAAAGGTTGCGGTGTTTGTGTAGAAGCTTGTCCATTTGGCGCTTTCGATTTCGTTCCTGAGGGAGAGTAATTCGTAAGAGGTTAAAATAGATGAAATACGGAATTTAATTTTCTAGGAGGGTAAGTATAATGGCAATTCGCGATAAATTATCTGGTAACGAGGCGGTTGCTGTTGCTATGCGACAAATCAATCCTGATGTAGTAGCAGCATTCCCTATTACGCCTTCAACAGAAGTACCACAATACTTCTCAGCTTTCGTTAATAACGGTTTAGTTGATACTGAATTCGTTCCTGTAGAGTCTGAGCATTCAGCTATGTCTGCATGTATCGGTGCTCAAGCAGCTGGTGCAAGAACAATCACAGCTACATCTGCAAATGGATTAGCATTAATGTGGGAGATGCTTTACATAGCAGCATCATCTAAATTACCAATCGTATTAAATGTAGTAAACCGTGCATTATCTGGTCCAATCAACATCCACAACGATCATTCTGATTCAATGGGTGCTAGAGATTCAGGCTGGATTCAATTATATGGTGAAAACAACCAAGAAGCTTATGATAACGCAATTATGGCTGTTCGTATTGGTGAGCACAAAGATGTTCAATTACCAGTAATGAACTGCTACGATGGTTTCATCACTTCTCATGCGGTTGAAAACATTCAATTAATTGAAGATGACAAAGTAAAAGCATTCGTTGGTGAGTACGATGCTGATATTTATATGTTAAACAAAGAAGAACCTATCGCTGTAGGTCCTTTAGCAATCACTCATCACTACTTCGAACATAAGCGTCAACAAGCTGAAGCTATGGTTAGAGCTAAGGCAGTTATCATTGAAGTTTCTAAAGAGTTCGAAGCTATGACAGGTAGAAAATACGATTTATTCGAATCATATAAAATGGAAGATGCAGAAAGAGCTATCGTAGTAATCGGTTCAACTGCAGGTACTTCTAAGTATGTTGTAGACCAATTAAGAGCTAAAGGCGAAAAAGTTGGTTTAATCAAAATACGTGTATTCCGTCCATTCCCAGCTGAAGAACTTGCGGCAGCTTTAGCTAACGTTAAAGCAGTAGCAGTAATGGATAAATGTGATGGTTTCAATGCTAAAGGTGCACCATTATTCACAGAGATTACTAGTGCTCTATACTTGGCAGAAAACAGTCCATTAGCAGTTAACTACATCTACGGTTTAGGTGGTCGTGACGTTAAGACTGATAACATTGAAACAGTTTACGCTGCATTAGCTGATATCGTAGAAGCAGGTAAAGTAGAAAATCCATATCGCTACGTTGGCGTAGTTGAAGCTTAATAGGAGGTGAATACAGTGGCATATAATTTAAAAGAACAAAGTCAAAAACCAGAAAGACTTACTGGTGGTCATAGAATGTGTGCTGGTTGTGGTGCTCCACCAGTAGTTCGTACAGTATTAAGAGCACTAAAACCAGAAGATAAAGCTGTTATCGGTGCTGCTACAGGATGTTTAGAGGTTTCTACATTCTTATATCCTTACACAGCCTGGAAAGATTCTTTCATTCACTCTGCTTTCGAAAATGCAGGTGCAACAATTTCAGGTGCTGAAGCTGCTTACACTGCAATGAAGAGAACAGGTAAAATTGACGAAACTCATAAGTTCATTGCTTTCGGTGGTGATGGTGGTACTTATGATATCGGTTTACAATCATTATCAGGTGCGATGGAACGTGGTCATGACATGGTATACGTATGTTATGATAACGGTGCATACATGAACACTGGTATTCAACGTTCATCTGCTACACCTAAGTATGCAGATACAACAACTTCACCAGCTGGTTCAGTAGTACCAGGTAAGCAACAATTCCGTAAAGACTTAACTGCAGTTATGGTTGCACATGGTGTTCCATATGTAGCTCAATCTGCACCACTTAAAAACTTCAAAGATTTACATGAGAAATCTGAGAAAGCTATTTATACTCCAGGTCCAGCATTCTTAAACGTAATTGCTCCATGTCCTCGTGGATGGAGATACGAATCTCCTAAATTAATGGAGTTATGTGAGATTGCTGTTGATTCTTGCTTCTGGCCTTTATATGAAGTAGAAAATGGCGTATACAAATTATCTTACATGCCTAAGAAGAAGCGTCCAATCAGCGATTGGTTAGAAGCTCAAGGTCGTTTCCGCCACGTGGCTAAAGATGCAGCTAAAGTGGAAGAAATCCAAAAAGAAATTGATGCTCGTTGGGAAAAGTTATTAACACTTTGCGGCGAAGCATAAGAAATAATAGATCAAAAGAGCTATCTCTGTCATCGGAGATAGTTCTTTTGCTTTCTTCTTTTTTATGACAGCAAGTAAAATAAATCTTCGGTAATATTAAAAATTTGACATTTTAAAATTTTTTTCGCCCAAAAAGCAACTATATAGTGTGGGAGTTTTGAAAAATAGCACAATATATTGTGTAAAGATAATGTTAATTCTGAAAAATTAATCAAAAATAAGTATAAAGGATATTGACTTGTCATTAAATGAATGTTAAAATATGTATTGTAATTGTTAATTTATTATGAATTAGCAAAGCTCACCTCGTTTTAATAAGAAATCCCCGTTTCTTATTAATTTCTTTGCCAGATGATACATCTGGTTTTTTTTTCGTTTTTGGAGTCTTATTTGAGTATTGTATTATTAATAAACCATCGGTTATAATAAAATATAACTTAAATATGTTGAACTTCATATCCACATTGGTTCTAATATTTTGTTAGCTACTTGATTTTGTTTCGGATTAAAAGGAGCAAGCAATGATGATAAATAATTTTATAAACTATATGCGACATTATTTTAATAGTAACGGTTATCACCGTATTCCGGTTTCAAATCAAAACATTCATTCCTTTTTAAAGCAAGCACAAAACCATATGTATATCATTAATTTATATGATGTGAATCTCTACCCAAGTCATCAATGGTCACATATTATTAAAAAATGTGAAACAGATTTTTATTCTTATTTTGACAAATTTCCAATCCATCGTAAATTCGTATTAAATATATTCGTTGGAGGGGATGAGATTTTTAAGCTTTATACATCTCTAAAGGATGAAATCATTAATTATGATAGTGACATAATGTCCTTCAATTGGTTTGTGGACAGTGTCAATAAACAGATGACTATACCTGATCATGCACCAAATCAAATTTTAGGAATAGAAAAAGTGATTGATCAGTACTTGCATCCTGAGAAGAAGAAAGATAAACCTCACATACATTTGAAGGAAATGACAAAAAAGCCTATGATTACATATACCTTTTTAGGTGTCAACATTATCTTTTGGTTCATTTTTCAATTGCTATATAATGAGAATTATGTACTGCAGATTTTGGGGTTGAATAGTATTCGCTTATTTAATAATTATGAGGTTTGGCGATTATTCACTTCTATGTTCACTCATTTGGACTTCAGCCATTTGATATTTAATATGTTTAACCTCTTTATTTTTGGATCAAGACTAGAAAAATACATGGGATCAACGAAGTATACGGTTGTTTATTTATTTACTGGATTAGTTGCTGGGTTATGTAGTGCTACGGCAACTTATCTCTATCAACCATATATCTATCAACTCAATGTATATGCCATAGGAGCATCAGGAGCGATATTTGGAATAATGGGTAGTGCTCTAGCTATGACTTATACAAGTGGTGAGAGTATAGAAGGACTTAATTCTTTTATGATTTTTATGATGTCTATTATCGGAATATTTATGGGAATCATGGGTACAAATATTGACAATATCGCTCATATTGCAGGATTCATTTCTGGTTTTGCATTTACCAAAATTATAATGAGCCAAAAACAACAAGCCTAGAATATTTTTCGTCACCCTAGTGAAAAATAGCACTATGAGGTGGTGAATGTATGACAATTACGCAGTATTTGAATACTTTTCAAAAAACTTTGCCTGCCCACGTAGATATGGTTAATATATTAGATGACTATATTTACGAGAAAGAAAAAAATAAAGGCGATATAAAATACTTACTGCAATTTCAAAAGTATTTAAAGCATGAATATGGATTTATATATACGGATGAGATTAGTGAGGACTTATTTAAGCGATTTATCTTATACCATATACCAAAGACAGCTAGCTTTCTAACATATAATAAATCAAAACAGCTCCTAAAGGAGCTTGGATTTTTTATGGCCAGTGAAAGAGTCAAAACTCATAAAAATATAAAAAGAGATTATAATAACGTTTATTATGAATATCTAGAGGAATTTCCAAGAATTATGCAGCTTCAAAAAGAGATAAAAAATGAGATAGGATACCCTGTTGTAGAATTTGACCCATTAGTTATTGATCTACTCAGTTATCGACGAGAAAAACTCTTAGATAAATATCAGGAGAAATCACCAATCATGGAACAAGGATTTTTTCAAGTTCTTGAGGTGTTTGGTAGTGGCATCGTAATTTTTAAGAAATTGTTTGGTTCAGAAATGTATATCAAATTGCATATTGGAAGAAATATTGTACCTTATCTCAAAAAGTATGATATCATACACATGAGGATAAGTAGACGTTTGTTCTTCACAACTTGGAATCTAGACAGTGTTAAAAGCTGTTATCATAAAGATGCATTATCATTTTTAAAAGTATAATATCTATATAGAACTTATATATCCTGTAAAGTAATAGAAATACGGATCCTTAAGAGGTGCGTATTTCTATTATTGAACTTATTAAGGTGTCAAGTTAGAGTAATGATATAAGAGGAGGGAAAAGGTGAAGTTCTTAATCATTAATGACGGTATAGAAGAAAACCAAGATGCTTCTTATAAAGTAGCTCAGATCTATGAAAGTATCTTATTAGAGTTAGAAGTTGAAGCCAAAGTACTTCATTTAGCAAAAAAGATGCCCACTATGCAAGCTTTCAATATGTTATTAGAAAATGTAGAAGGGGTAATCATTGTTAATACGGTAAGATGGGTAGGCATCGGTGCTACCATGCAAACATTCTTAGATCTGTGTCACGATTTTAACAAAGATTTATTCCTAGACCGATATGGACTCATTGTAACACTCGCTAAAGAAAGTGGAGAACAACTAGCAGAAAATTGCCTTGTTCGTTCATGGTTACATCTTGGAGGTAAATCTCCTGAGACATTAAAAGGTGTTGTACAGGATCAAAATATAATCCAGCAGAAACCAGATATCTTAAAATCTATTGAGAAAAAACTTGAAGACTTTTATCGTTATGTGGCTTCTAAAAGACCTTGTTTACCATCATCTATACATAAAACAGTACAGACTGTTACACCAATAGAACAAGTTGAACCAATGATCAAGGAGGATATTAAGGAGCAATATACTCCAGACTATCAAGCAGCAACACCTATGGTATCTCAAGAAAGAACTGAAGTTGCACCTGAAAATAATGAAGTAAGCAAAGAAGTTAATAATGAAGTCAATGATATCTTTGAAATCACTAAATTGTTTCAAAATAAGCTTAAAAAGGTTGAGCAGGGTCTAAGTATTGAAGGAATAGAAGAGCGTCTTAAAAAGCGGTACAAGCCTTCACAGATGGTTGTTAATCATCTCATATACAGTTTTAAGATAACAGGAATTAAAGAATTATACTTCATACTCATTTTAGAAAAGAATGGTATACGAATATTAGAAGGGCTAGGTATGGAAAGTCATATTGAGATTTCCATGGATGATAGGAGTTTTAATCAAATCATAGATGGCAGCTTATCTCTTCAAAATGCTTTTGTACTTGGTAAAGCCATCGTCAAAGGTCAAATGGCTTTATTGGGTATATTTGATGATAGTATGTAAAGCTAATAAGAATCCTTTAAGAACGCAAAGTATTAAAAATTGTTCTTAAAGGATTCTTTTATTGCATAGACTTGTAAAAAGGACAAAGTGGGGTGATTAAATGAGCCAAGACAGTACACTGTTGAAAGGGATTATGGAACATACATGGCGAGAATGTAATGAACTAGTAAGTATTTATGATGAAATCTCATATGATGAACCCATAAAAAATCGTTTAAAACAACAAATCTATATGGAAAAGATAAAACAATCGGATTTACTATACCAACTCTATCAAAAGGAGTATGGTGAAGAGTTAGTAAATAGAGAAGAAAAAAAGGGAGGCCAACCCAACATAGGTAGCCTCATAATAGAAGAAGTGGAATATATTAATAATTTACAAATCATCTATAATCAAATAGATAATTCGAAATCGCAAAAAGTAATGATAAACCTTATGTTTATCCAACAACAAATAATATTTAAACTGTTTTCAATACAGGCAATCGCATAATAAAGGTCGAACCACAATTTTTTTCGCTGGCTACTAAGAGTTCACCATGATGTTGGTTAACAACCCATTTCACTAAAGCTAGACCTAACCCAGTACCGTAATCTTTAAAACTTACATAAGGAGTAGTTATGTGTTTCATTTCATATTGACTCATGCCTAACCCGGTATCGTTGACGATGATATCTAAATGATCATCTTGAAGTTCGGCACGAAGGGTGATTTGATCGCAGTTTTCACAAGCTTCCACTGAATTCTTAATAAGATTAATGACAGCTTGCTTGATTTTATTCGAATCACCTGAAATGAGTAGTTGGTTATCAGTATTGAACTGAGTATTTATATATATACCCTTTTCCTTTGCAGTAGTATAAAACATACTGGATACTTCCTTTAATACTGATAATATGTCGAATGTTTCAAATTTAATATCCATTGTTTTGTTAATTGTCGAAAAATCATTCACGAGGTTACATAAATGATTAATATTATTTTTTAAACTTGTCCATTTCATTGACGACATAAGTTCTGGGTCAGTTAGCTCCAGTAATTTTATATTACCGTTTAGGACAGACAAAGGGTTTTTTAATTCATGTAAAAATGAATCTAACATGACTTGTGTTAAATCCGTATCTTCCGATTGATTTGACACATCGATATACTTCATCTTATCACCTTTTTCATTTGTAAAAGCGTCCCCCCGTGTCCCACGACAAAGAATGTTACTCATCCTTTTTGTGACTTAACTTAGTCACACATAATAATAGATACTTTAGAAGACAGTTTTGTTCCCACAAATTTAATTTTTTTTGTATTTTTTTCGAGTTTTTATGATAATATATCTGGACTTGCCTGAATAAAGGGAATAGAGTATGATAATGATAAAAGAAAACCTTACTGATGACAAAGAAAGGAGCTTATATATGAGTGATTGTATTTTATGCAAAATAGCAAAAGGTGAAATCCCCTCAAAAACGATTTATGAAGATAATCAATTCAAAGTATTTCTTGATATTTTTCCAGGGTCTAAAGGACATACACTCATCATACCAAAGCAACATGTGGCTAATATATTTGAACTAGATGAAGAAACAGCTGGAGAGCTATTTAAGATAGCCACTAAAGTTGCAAAAGGAATGAAAAAGGTACTAGGCTTTGAAGGAATGAATATTGTGCAAAACAACGGTGAAATAGCAGGACAAACTATCTTTCATTTTCATCTCCATTTGATTCCGCGCTATAAAGATGATCAAGTATCTATTAAGTGGGAACCAAAGGAAGCAGACCAAGCTGTACTTCAAGAGTTAAGAGACGCTTTAGTAGAAGGTTTAAAATAAGGATTAAAGGCTCAGAAAATTAGTTTTTCTGAGCCTTTTCTATAACATCTAATACATTTTGAATACCATTTGATGTATTACTTTTTTTCATTGCTGCTACGTATTGATTACGATTTTTAAAGACTGTATCAATTGCTTTCAGGAAATCATCTTTAGTGGCAGTATCTTCATCTAAGACATAACTGAAGCCTTGTTTATTGAAGGATCGAGCATTAAGTATCTGATCCCCTCGACTAGCATTAGCTGATAGAGGGATGAGAATATTAGGTTTTTTAAGTGCTATAATTTCAGAAATGGAGTTAGCACCTGCTCTAGAAATAATTAAATCGGACAAAGCAAAAAGGTGAGTCAGTTCATCCTTAACATAATCGTATTGGATATAACCTTCTTTTTGGATGCTGCTCTCTACGTTACCTTTACCACAAAGGTGAATGATCTGAAAGGTCTTAAGGAGCTCATCTAAATTAGCTCTTAGAAGCGTATTCAGTTTAACAGACCCTAAACTACCACCAACCAGCATAAGAACTGGTTTATTCGTATTAAAACCTGTGATATTAGCCCCCTTTTCTTTACTACCTTTGAAGATCTCCTCACGTATAGGTGTTCCAGTTAGAACGGCTTTATCAGAAGGCAGATGCTTCATGGTCTCAGGGAAAGTGGTACAAACCTTGTTGGAGAATGGGATAGCAATTTTATTAGCTAGACCTGGTGTCATATCCGATTCGTGAATAATGGTTGGTATACCTTTCATCTTTCCAGCCATAATAACAGGTACGGTTACAAAACCACCTTTGGAAAAGATGACATCGGGTTTAATTTGGCTTACAAGTTTTATGGATTGACCTAGGCCCTTTAGGACTTTAAATGGATCAGTAAAATTTTTCACATCAAAATAACGGCGTAATTTACCAGAACTAATCCCATGGTAAGTTATACCTTGTTCTTCTATGAGTTTTCTTTCGATACCCTCATAGGTTCCTATGTAATGAATATCATAACCGCGTTTTTTTAAATATGGTAGAAGAGCAATATTTGGCGTTACATGACCAGCAGTACCTCCACCTGTTAAAATAATCGTCTTTTTCTTCATATAGTCACTTCCCTATCAATGCTTATCATTCAAATTTAATTATTATGTCAAAGTATATCTATTGACTAATTGAGATGATGGTTTTAGAGGTTAAGGCCAATAAATATAGGATATACTCTTAATGTAGTTTTCGCTCTTAAACGTTGATTTATTCCATAATGTATGATAGAGTTTTTATAGTGTGTTAAAGTATGTCTATAACCGAGGAATAATCAAGCGTTAACGAGAATAGTGTAATGCTTATTCCTTAATTATTAAATAGATTATTGAAATTGTCAATTAGATATATTGAACTTAACATGAAATACGATCTTATTATAAAGATCAACCTAGTATATTGATTTTTTGAGTTGAATTGTACTGAATATTGCTAGTATTTAGGTATTCATTCAACCTATATGGAAAAGGAGTGTTCCTATGTGTGGATTTGTAGGGTTTTCTTCCTTAATGAACAATAAGGAAGCTACACTAGAGCAAATGATGAATCAAATCATCCACCGTGGACCAGATAGTGATGGTAAATACATGGATGAGCATGTCGCTCTAGGGTTTAGACGCCTAAGTATTATTGACTTAGAAGGCGGTTCACAACCAATATATAACGAGACAGGCGATATTGTGCTTGTTTTTAATGGAGAAATTTATAATTATCAAATTTTAAGAGAAGAGCTGATAGAAAAAGGACATACCTTCGAAACCCATACGGATTCAGAAGTTCTCGTACATAGTTATGAAGAATACGGTTCCGATATGTTGAACAGATTAAGAGGGATGTTTGCCTTTATTATATGGGATAAAAAGAAAAAGATGCTTTTCGGAGCTAGGGATTATTTTGGAATCAAGCCTCTCTATTATACCAAAATGAAAGATACTTTTATGTTTGGTTCAGAGATTAAGAGCTTTCTTGAACACCCTGATTTTAAAAAGGAGCTTAATGAAGAGGCTTTAGAAGGTTATCTTTCCTTCCAGTATTCACCTATGGCAGAAACCTTCTTTAAAGGCGTTTATAAGTTACCCCCAGCCCATTACTTTGTTTATAAAGACGGACAAGTGTATATAGAACGTTATTGGGAACCAAAATTTGATACAGAAGAGAAAACATTAGATGAATACATTGATCTCATTGATGAAACCTTTAAGGGTTCTGTTGAGACCCATAAGATCAGTGATGTAGAAGTAGGTTGTTTCCTATCCAGTGGTGTTGATTCAAGCTATGTAGCAGCTACCTTTAATGGAGATAGAACTTTTACAGTTGGATTTGATTATGATCAATATAATGAAATAGGTTACGCTCAAGAACTATCCAAGACCATTGGTATTGATAACTATCATAAAGTCATTACCACAGAGGAGTATTGGGATTCACTATCCAAGATCCAGTATCAGCTGGACGAGCCGTTAGCTGACCCAGCAGGAGTAGCTCTCTACTTTGTAAGCCAGTTAGCTAGCCAACATGTCAAAGTAGTTCTTTCTGGCGAAGGTGCTGATGAACTATTTGGTGGCTATAATATCTACAAAGAACCAAGTGCCTTGGCATCTTATCAAAAGCTACCTAGATGGTTCAGAAAGTTCGTAGGTAAAGTTGCAACATGGTTACCCGATGTAAAGGGTAAGAGCTTCTTAATAAGAGGTAGTAAAACAATCGAAGAACGCTTCATAGGTAACGCCAATATGTTTAGTGTCAAAGATCGCAAAAAAATTCTTAAGCACCCTACCAATGCACCAACACCTCAGATGTTAACTAAGCCTTTCTATGACAAGGTGAAAGATAAAGATGATGAAACAAAGATGCAGTACTTGGATATTCATATGTGGATGGCAGGGGATATCTTATTAAAAGCAGATAAAATGAGTATGGCCCACTCTCTTGAGTTAAGGGTACCATTCTTAGATAAAGAAGTCATGGCTTTAGCAGGAAAGATTCCTACCAAGTACCGTATCAACAATAAGAACACCAAGTACGCTATGCGTATGGCTGCAAAACGTAACATACCAGAAAAAGTGGCTAATAAAAAGAAATTAGGCTTCCCAGTACCTACAAGGGTATGGTTAAGAGAAGATCAATACTATAAAGTAGTGAAGAAAGCTTTTAAATCTGAAGCTGCTAAGAAATACTTCAATACAGCTGAACTCACAAAGCTTCTTGATCAACACTACAATGGTAAAAAAGACAACTCAAGAAAAGTATGGACAGTATACATGTTCTTACTTTGGTACGAGCAATATTTTGCATAAAGAATACCTCCTAGATCCATGAATTATTTTATGGCACTTAGGAGGTTTATCTACATAAAGAAACTTAGATCTATTTTGCTCACTGAAAAAATAGCCAGAAAAAACTCGAAAATTAGTTATAAAACAAGAGTTATGTCTGTAATTTAAAAGTAATAAATAAAAAACTTGTATTAGTACCTTAGAGTGTTGTATAATTAGCCAGGGGATAAAAATAATTAAGGTGAGGATATTATGAAAGGTAATAGAAATGAATTAGAGGATATAATTTTAGGGATGATTACTCAATATGCCAAGGCAAAAAAGTATAAAAATGTTGTAAGTGAAATTGCGGAATATCTTGAAGAACATCACAAAATGAATATCGGTAGAGTAACGGGATTACTTAACCAAAGTATACCATTATTTTCAGTGTCTGATTATGATTTATATTGTCTAGCAATTGGTCTCAACTGGTTTGAAGAAGAGACTAAAATTGTATTAAATCAATTCTTTACAGTGAATGAAATAGAAGAATATGAGGCTTATGAGATACATGATTTAGGAAAAGAAGAGTATTTCACTGTTGTCTTTCATAACGTCGATGAAATTGGCGAAAATCACTTTATCTCCACAGCAACATCATATGGCTACATTGCTGACTTAGAACAAAATGGTGTCATATTTTATAATGAAGCAACCCAAAGACAAAAGAGAAAAAGAATCAAAAGTAATGTTTTTATTGAAGAACCATACATCTCTAAGAAAGCTGTAAATGAAATCGCAAGAAGTATGGTAGAAGGGCGATTTATATCAAATACCATTTCATTTAATGTTAGACGTATAACTGGTCAAGAAAAGATTAGATACAATGCTTACGAAAGAACATTAACCATTGAGGTGGATAATAAAACAACCTTCTTAGATATACCAGATGGTATGCATCGTTTATTAGGTATGGTAAGGGCTATAGGTAAAAATCCTGAATGCAGTAAAGCTACAACAGTGGTCAACATTTTTCATCATACTGAAGATGAGATTAGAAAATTTATCGTACAGGAATCAAAACGAACCAGCATATCAAAGCGACATATAGAAAAATTAAATCCAGATAATAACTTATGGATGGACTTAGCTAAAAGATTAAATAACTATGGTGGCACAGGTAACATACTTAACAATAATGTAGTTACTGATAAGTCAGAGATTGACCTTTATAAAAAAGTCAATACGACTAAATACATAACATTTAGAACACTATCAATTGCATTAGAAGAAAACTTCTCAAGACACTACAAAGATGCAGGTGATATTCAATTAATACATGATTTTTTAGCTGATTATGGTTTATGCTTTATAGTTGCTAGATTAAAGCGTTTATATCAAGTAGAAGAAGATATTTTATTTTTAGAAGGCATGATTGTTAGTTATATTGCTCTGTTAAGCCAAATATACTCCAGGTGGGATGAAGATGGTAGTGGTGATTGGAAGATAGGATTATTAGAATTCATTAAGTCAAGTCATTTTACCCCTCCATCAAAGAACAATGAGTTTTGGTCTGAACTAGGAGTATTTACTAAAGGGATTAAGCCAACTAATATTAGAAAGATAAGTTATGGAATGAAAGAATATTATAGTAAGCTCAATAGATAAATGGGTTACTAGCTTATATTAAATCTTTAGAAGTGGAATGGTGAATAAAATGAAAGTATGTGATATTTTAAAAAGTATTCGACAAAAAGAATACCAATTTTATAATGAAAATATTAAATATCATTTTCTACAAGAAACATACGACAATAAAGAAGATAATATAAATACAGTAGGATTTTATGCAAGGATTTTAGAAAGAATTGGTAGTAGAGAGAAAAAACTGAATAAAGACCTATATCAATTTACTTACTCTGAAATTATCACATTTTTGCGTAGTCTCAATTACAAATCAAGGGATACTCTTAATGGGGTATTATCCATTATTGTAGGTTATACTGATTTTTGCTTAAAGCATAACTATAAATCTAAAGGTGAATTAAATATTGCTAGATTTAATATTTCCAGTAAGGATTTAGACGAATTAGTTGATGCTATGAATCAAAAATGGAGATTTATTTATAGTCATTATGAACTTGAAGAATTAATTAAAAAATATGCTGTAAATGCCCAAGATGCTGTTATATACGCATTGATTTTTGAAGGATTAAAAGGTGATGATTTCTCAGAGGTTCGTAATCTTAAAAAAAGTGATGTAAATATAGATAATCACACGATTAGACTCAATAGAGATTTTACTATTTATAATACTGATGGAAAAATAATAGGGAAGGAGAATAAAGAAATAGATATAGAAGTTTCAGATTTTACAATGGACATTATTTTAGATGCTATAGATCAAACAGATTACATGACAGTTAACTTAAAAAGTACAGATTTAAAGAGAACTAACAAATATGAAGCAAAAACATTATCAGATACAGATTATGTATTAAGAGTATCTGGTACTACAAAGCCAAATAAACCTGTAGGTAAGGCAGTTCTGAATAGAAGAACTAAACAAGTTGCTGAACTTGCAGAAAAACCTTCAATTACCCCTACTACTATTCACTTTAGCGGTGCTTCTTCTTATGTAAACGCCTTATTAGAGGATTATAAATTAGATCAACCTACAACTGAAATATTTAAGGAAGCTTGTCTAAGATATGGCTTGACTCCAGAATATACTTGGCATAGGTTAAAAAGGATCTGGACATATATTCAAGAAGTTGATAGTGTAGGTGCACAGTAAAGTAGAAGGGGTATTTCCTTCTGCTTTATTAAATAATAAATAAAAAACAGTGATTTATAAAAATTATTGAAAAGTTGTTTTAAAATGTGATCAAATATGTTATAATAACGTAACGAACATATGTTTGGTTTGTTCGGAGGAGGTTTTAGATATATATGCAAAAGAGAAGGAAGCAACTGTTGGAACAATTATTAAAGCAAAAAATCTCAGATGACGAATATGAAGGTATCGAAACACTAATGATTAAAAATGGATGGGGTATTGAGGAGTTAATTAACGTACATAAAAGCAGTAAAATAGATAGACACATACTATATTACATAACAATACCATATAGTAAATTAATCAAACGTTATGGTATATCGGATAATTAAAAGAACAAGAAACATTACATATTAAATAAAAACTACATATTGAGTATTCTAAGTCAGCAGTTTTTATTTTAGAAAATAAAATAATAAATAAAAATTGACATCTCAATAACATGTATATTATAATGAGCAATACAATTAAGTTCATCAAACAACTTAATCAAAAAATTTTTAAAATCACAAATAAGGAGAGGAGATATGACATATTCAAACAAATCATTTAAAGGGAAGTTAGCGAACAGTTCAATTTATGATTTCAGTAATCAATTAGACTATTCAAAAATAACACAAGAAGAGCGATTAGGATTTTTACAGATTTTGCTAGAAGGCGGAAATGGATCCCCCCATCCATACTTTTTAGAGTATTTCGATCAAGAGGTTAATGATCAAAAGAAGGAAGCTTATTTTAAAGTCAACTTAGATAAAACAGATTATCTATCTCAGGATACAAATGTATGCAGGCAACTAGAGAAGATGGCTGATTACCTTTTATTCGCATCCGATGCAAAGCCATTAGTAAAAAAGGCAGACTATAAATTTTATGGCGACGTGGAGTTTAAAAGAAAGATGTTTAGAGAGCAATCCTTAGAAGAAATCTCAAGCAAAATGTCTGCTGCAACAGGCGCAGAGTGTAGTAATGATCTAATAGGCGAGGTAATTGATTATCTAATGACAGAAAAACATAACTATAAGTTATCTAATAAGCAAAAAATTGTACCAGAGGATTTAGAAAATGAAGAACTACAACCTATACGGGAGTATGAAGATTTTATTAACTGTTTAAAAGAGAAAATAAAGAAAATAGAGGAAGAGGGAGGGGATAAGAAACTAATTTACCTCTTAAGAAAACATATGACATTGTGTAGACAAGATCAGATAATCCTCAAAGACAGTATTAAAGGGACTATCTACTTCAAGTATATTCATGAAAATTGTGGAGAGGTAGATTATCTTACCCATTTCAATTTTTCTGATGCTAAGCATGTTAGAGCATTATTAAAATATGGTCCTAAAAAGATGCCACAATCTGATTTGGGACATATACTATTTGATTTAGAGCAATTACTAGCTCATGTAAAACTATCAAAAAGGGATAAAGAAATATTACGACACTGGAGAGAAAAAGATAGCACTGAGAAAATCATAGCAAATGCTTTAGGTATGCAACAGCCCAATGTCAGTAGAACCCTAACATCAATTGCATCAAGGGTAGTGAAGATATATCAAGAAAAGCATACAGAATGGCTTTACTTAAACTGTCGTAAAGGGACTTATAAGACATGCACCAAGTGTGGCAAGACTAAGCTTATTCAGATGTTTAACAAGCAAAAAACAGGTAAGTATGGGGTTAATAGTGTATGCAAAACCTGCAGAACAAAATAATAAATAAAAATTTATCATAACTCAATATAAAAATCCTTTTTTGCCCTATATATGTATGTAAGGAGTAATTAAAGATTATATATACAATAGTAACATGGCATGAGGAATTTTGGGTGGGTTTAAGTGTGTAGCTCTGTTTCCCCCTTATTAACACAGAGCGGGGTTCCTCCTGTTTGTCTTTAGTTATGACTGACGAATAATTAAGAAGGTGATGTAAGGTGTTTGAAAAGTATAACATGATGTTTCAAGAGGCAAAGTCATGAAAGTGGATTATAGTACCCATTTATTATTAAGAGAGCCAATTAGTATTAAAGAAGTTGGAGAAGTGCATCAGCCTCTTGTAAAAGAGATTCTACATATAGGTGAAGAAAAATTAGATGAGTATATAAAAGTATTATCCTTATCTAAAGAACATATAGGGAATATGAATGAGGTTGAATTAAGGCGCATGACTAATTTTGATTTAGTGTTCTTAATAACAGATCAATATTTTAGAAGTACAATAATAGAAGCTCTTGAATTTTTTACTCAACAAAAAGTGTGTTTTCTTAAAGAAGTTCATTTTATTTCAGTTGGTAAACAAGGACGTTTAAATGGAGAAAACTATGATGAATTTGTAGATATCGTCTTAGAAATGCTCTGTAGGGGAAGAGCTCAACCGGATCATCAAAGAACCAAAAAAATGAGTGGAAAGCAAAGAAGTATTTATAATAAGATCATGAAATATAGAAGATTAAAGCAAAAGAAGGACAAGTTTCAGCTAGTGGATATCATCAATATCGTTAAGCATGGCGGTCCAAATTTTCTTACTCGAGAACAAATAAAAAAGATGACTTATTATGAATTGATGAAATGCTTTGAGATGATCATATCAAAAGATAATTATGATGAGTATCTCAGATATAAGACATCACCAAATTACAAAGTGGAAGAAAGTGTCCAACACTGGACAATTTCAATAAAAAATAATAAATAAAAATGAAAAGGAGAATTTACTATGAATTATGCGATTAAAGATGCTTCAGATGTACAATTATTAAGAAGAAATGCGGATGGTACAAAGACTCCGGTCCTATTTTCTGACTATGCAAACTCTACAACATTAGAGTTTACTTCAGATCGTGTGTTTGCAACTGCAAAGGGAGTTAATAAAGTTGCATTCGACAACAATAAGTCTGGTACATTCGCATTAGAGATGCAGGTATTTGAACTTAAATGGTTATCCATCTTATTAGGTGCAGATGAAAATAGTGGTGCAACAAAAGAGATTGCTAAGAGAGAAGTTTTAGCTGTTGCTGATAATAAGGTAACGTTAAAGACAGCTCCAAAAGCAGGTACAGTAGCAGTATTTAAAGTAGATGTGGATAATAGAAGTCATCTTGAAGAGGTAACTCCAGGTAGTGTAACAGGTTTGGATTTAGATTTAACAGCTGCAGCTTTAGCAAACGATACAAAAGTAGTGGTTTATTACTTAACTGAACAAGCTAATTCTAAGTCTTTCATTATCACTGACTCTAATTTTGCAGATAATTACGGTATCTATGGTGATACAATGCTTACTAGTGAAATGGGAGTTGATCAATTTATTCAATTTAGACTTCCTAACTGTAGACCACAAGGTAACTTTAGTGTATCCTTCTCAGCATCAGATGTTGCTACAATCTCAGCTACATTTGATATCTTATCTGATGAACACGGGGACATGTGTGAGTTTACATATATCCAGTAATAGAATAAAGGAGGGCTTCCTCCTTTTTCTAAACTTAAATTAATAGTTGAGGAGAATTCTAATGGAAAGAGTAAATATAACAGATTTAAAAAGGATAACAATTAGAAAAACAATACTAAACGGTGAATATCCTATTGAGATTTATAATCCAACTACAGAACAGCAAGAAAAAATCTTAAAAATTCTCTTAGAAAGCTATCAACCAGAATCCAAAGTACTTACAATTTCTGAATTAGATGTTCTAAAAATTCTTATTCCCATGTTAACAAATATCTATATCGATACGGAGGAAGATGACATCGTCAACGCTATTTTAGAGGATCCATCAGAAATGTTGTTAGAGGTACAGAGTGAACTATCGGATATCGTAGGTAGTATATCAAGAAGATTTGTTAAAATGATGAATACTCTAAATAAACTACCAGAACACGATGTAAAAAAAGTACTTGGTACAAATGCAGAGAAGCGTATTATTACATTATCTGAAGAACTAGAAAAACAAGAGAGATAAAGGGATATTATAACTATTATATTATAAAGAGCATCATAGGTATTGAGGAGTTGGTGAAGGATACATGACTTTAAGTAATGGGCAATGTGCAGTTCAACCTTTATTAGATGCACGATTTAATGATATAGAGAAGAGAATAGATAATTTTGAGAAAACAAATGAGTTGGTGATTGAAATAAAAACGACTATGACAGCTATGACTAAACAATTAGAATCTCAAGTCGAAACACTAGAAAACATTAATAAGAATATGACCAACTTAAACCTACAGCAAGAAAAGATAAGTATGCAAATGGATATACACCATGATCGAATCATGAAATTAGAACAAGAAAACGAAAATACCAAAATTGATATAAATAAAATGATTAAAGATTTTATTATAAAAACGATCATACCTATAGGCATTATGTATGTAATTTTTAGATTAACCAATCAATAATAAGGGAAGATACTTGAAGAAAAAGTAGCTTCCCCTTTTTTTTTGTTATATAGATATCAAAGATAAGATATCGGAAGGGGTGATTGATAATGCAAGATAATGATAATATGAAAGTTCATGTAAATGTAGAATTTGATTCTCCCAAAATGGTAGAGGCACAATTAGAGTCAATTATAAAAGATCTATCTGACAAAGCAGAGATAGACCTTTCGTTTAAATCAAATGGAATTGATAAAGAACTTGAGAAAGCCAGTAAAAAACAAGCAAAGTTCAAACTAGGCGTTGATGTAACCACTGTTGCTTTGGAAACACTGAGTGTAGTCCTAGATGATAATCTCAATATGATGGATAAGTGGTCTGTTGCTGTAGATGGTGTTGGGAATGCTCTATTAATGACAGGTAATGCCTATGCAATGATAGCTGGTGTTGTTTTAAAAGCAGGTAGTATTATCGTTGACCAAATAAATAAAGAAAAGAAAGCACTTGATGAACTTAAGGAAAGTGCAAAAGGAAATATTCAGACGATCGGTGGACAGATGCAAGCAGTCTCTGATTTAGGATCAGAATATGATTATTTAGTTCAAAAAGCTAATCGCTTGGGAGGGGCTGCAGCATTACCACAGGATGAGCAGGAAAGATATTATGAACTGATGCAAGAGATATCGACTTTGATGCCTGATCTCTATATGGGACCTGATGAGCAAGGTAGAGCAATGATTGATACAACAGTCTCAAGCCAAGAAATGATTGATATGCTAAAAGAGCGCCTTGAGGTAGAGAAAGAACTGTATGAGCTTCAGAAAAAAGATGATATTAAAGATAAGCAAGGGCAGATAGAAGATAACAAAGATGAAATCAAGGATAAAGAAGACTATATAGAATTATTGAATCAGGATATAAACTCAATGCAAAAACGAGGCGTTTCTGTAGATGGTGAAGATATGGAATCGGAGCTATTGAGAGAAAAAATATATCAATTAGAAAAAAATAAAGAAAGTGTAGCGTCATTATATAAAGAAAACGAAGACCTACAAGTATCCATAGACCGACTAAATGGCATTACGAAAAATGGAACAGATATTAATAAAGAATATGCCATGTCACAAGAAGAAATGAAGAGATCTTTTGAAGAAGGAAGAAATGGTTTCGCTAATAGTACAGATCAATTAAAAGAATATAAAGGGTACCTTGAAGAGTTGAATAACAATGGTACTATTTCCTCTGATGGTTTAACAAGTATCTTAGAAGATTACCCTGACTATATCGCTTATATGGATGATGACCAAGCTCAAAAGGAACAATTGCAAGCTATTATTAAAGAGCTAGAAACTACACAAGCTGAATCATTAAGGGGAATGATGGAATCAAGTGAAGTTTATTATGCTCAAAGAGTAAAGGGCAACTGGGAAGTTATCAAAGAATTAAGAAATGGTTATGATGCAAATCTTCAGGATGCTAAGAATCTAGCTGAAGCAAAAATAAGAGTTGAAGAAGCTTTGTTGCAGCACTTATCCAATAAATGGGGTGAGTACTTTGATGCAGATCAAGGTTTAACTGAAGAATGGCAAAATCTAATGGAGGAAGCACCCAACAAAGGTATACGGATATACGATGAATATAAAAAAAGTGTAGAAGAAGTACAAGACACCTTCAATAATTTTACCAAGGATGATGTTTCAGAAGCTCTTGCAAATATTTCATTAGATGGTATGGATTCAAATGGCAGTGGCTATCAACAATCACTTAAAGCTATAAGGCATTTAGTAGATGTCTTTGCAGAACTGGACCTGCAGATCAAAAATAATGAAAATGCCCAGAAAGACCTACAAAGCATAATGCAGGATTTGCCAGAGCACAGTACAAGACGGATAGAACTCCTTGAAAAAGAAAATGATCTTTTACGTGAGAACCAGAACCTACTTCATGGGTCAGCAGAGCAATACCGTTCTATCAAGGCAGATAGTAAAGGAGAGTTAGTAGATTTAGGCGTTGAATTTATTGATGATAAAGATATTGACTTTGAAAGCTATAATCAAAAAGTAAAAGATCTGAATAAGCAACTTTTAACTGCTGAAGGTGATAAAAAAAGTATACTTTCAGATAAGCTAAATCAATTAGAAACTTCCCTTAAGGATTATATAACTGCTGAAACAGAAATAACAGGATTCCAACAACAATGGTGGGATGATTATAGAGCCATAAAGGAAAATGAGTTCGAATCCAAGTTAGTGGAAATAAAAGGTTATGACCAACAACTGTCAGATATAAAGCATGAAATGGATCTAATGGGTGAAATCGATTCTTATGATGAGCAAAGGAATAGTGCTAAGCTTTTTAATAAGCAACAACAAACCTTAGCCCAGCAATTGCAAGTTGTCACACAAACAATGATGGAATATGAAAACCAGTTAAATGCTTTAAATGAAGAGACCGATGAGGGTGCTAAGAAAGGAGCTATTCTTAGAGGTCAAATTGAAGAGCTTGATGGAATGCAATCGGAAATTGAGTTAACTATTGCACAGAATTATGAAGCTGAGAAGGAGCGCATGATCAATACTGTCAAAGAAGTGGAAGACACCATTATTGAGATAGTTGAACAGCGTATAGAAGATCAAGAAAAAGAAGAAAACAAAGCTCATGAAGAAGAACTTGCAAGGTTAGAAGAGAAAAAAGAAAAGTGGGAAGAATATTACGATTCACGCTTAAATGCCTTAAAGGAAGAACAAGAAGAGATCGATCATGAGAATAACATGGCTGAACTATTAGAGGAGAAAAGTAGGTTACAGCAAGAAATCAATAAATTATCACTAGACGACTCTATAGAAGCCAAAGCAAAACAACAGGAATTATCTGAAGAATTATCTGCATTAGAAAAAGATATTGCTCAAGAAAACCGCGATTATGAATTTAGTCAACTTGAAGAGCAAATAGAAAAAGAGAAAGAAGAGAAGTTAAAGTCTATCGAACTCCTTGAACAAGAGGAGAATGACAGACATGAGCAAGAGCTAGAGAATCTTGAGAAAGCAAAAGAAAAAGAAGCTCTCTATGCAGAAGCTCATAAAATACTTATGACTCAGACCCATGATGAGATAGCAGCTATGATTTCAGCCCATCAAGATCGATTAGGAGAAGGTTTCTCCATTATTGGTGACCAAATTAAAGACGGTATCGTAGCCCAACTAGAAGCAGCATTGGATATTATGGAACAAATGAATTTTGGAGTCGATAACAAGCAAATTGGAGCAGAGATTAATAATAACTCTTCCACCCTCATCAGACCAATAGAGTTTCAAGGAATGAGTGACGAAGATTATCAAGACTATGTTAACAATAAATTGACTTGGTATCTAGGTGGTGAAGATTATAAAGAGATTACAGCCCGGCTTAATAGAGAGCTAAGGAACGAGTATGGTATAGGTGATGATAACTATACCTATTTTGATTTAGTTAATCTCGGTAGTACAGGAGAGAAAATCACATCATCAAATATTCAAGGCATAAGTATTGATAATCTTCTAAGGATTGACGGAGATGTTGGGGCAGCTGAATTAGAAATATTACAAGATGAAGTTGATATAGCGCTCAAAAAATTAGAAGATGAGTTAATCAAAAATGGTATTTATAGACCCATTTAATTTGGGCTTTTATGGAGGTGAATAAATGTTTACAGGAAAAATTAGTCTTGGAGAGATTGATCTATACAGTGAATTTGATCTGGTAGCCGTAGAATTAGGTGGTGGTATGTCAGAAAGTCATTTTGGCATTACACAAAAGGTGATTGAAGAAACAAGCTCAGAGTTAGACATACCCCACTTTTTTGGTTTAGATAGACAGCCATTTTCATTCACATTAAGCTTTGCAAGAGTCAATAATAAGAAGTGGGATTATGATACTAAATTAAAATTCGCAAAGCTAATATCCACTCCATACTATCAGGAATTGAAATCAGCTGAATACCCACAAGTTGTTTATCATGTGATATGTGTTGATGTACCTAAAAAAGTAATGAATGGTATAGATCAAGGCTATATCACTTTAAAGTTTAGGACAGATGCACCCTGGGGCTGGAGTCCTTCAACAGTTATCACAAAAGTAATAACAGGAGCTAGCGATGGAGCACCATACACCTTTGAGCTAGAGAATAAAAGTAACATTTTACAATGGTATTATCCTGAAGTGGAGTTTATCGTTGATGGCACAGAGATAAAAATATCCAATAACAAAGATTCTGATAGAGAGTTTAAAATTACAGGGCTATATGACAGAGAAGTTATCTATGTCAATAACCAGACAAAAAAAGTAATAGGTGATCAACCTTATCCTTTAAACTACCGTTTAAATAATTTTAATAAGAATTGGTTGAGGTTAAGGTATGGTGTTAATAAAATTAGTGTCTACAGGGATTGTACAGTTACATTCAAAATGCAATATCCAGTAGGAATTTAAAGTAGAAGGGAGGTTGTAAGGTGTCAGAATATATCCCATTTAATTTAATTGAATCATATAAAAAAGAAGACCCTATACAATTAGATATAACCTTGTGTAAACCAGATTACAATCGAACACCTTTACAGGTACTTTCAACTGCGTATAAGAAAGAGTTATCTAAGAGGTTTGGATCAGTTGATGAAATGAAGTTCCAAGTACCTCGTACAATTGATGGTACAGCCAATGAGGATTATGACTTAATAAAAGGTGATCTGGTCTTACTTGTTGAGTTTGATGGTCAAAAGCAATATTTTATAGTCACAGAATGTGCTGAATCTGTGGATAAAAAGGTAATACATAAGAATGTAGTAGCATACTCTTATGAATTTATTTTTTCTAATAAGTTAATTCGAGGATGGAATGAAGGGCAGCAACCATTATCTTATATTATGAACTATGTCATTTCTCTTTTTCCAAGTTGGCAGTTAGGTATTACTGAACCAGATTTAATGACCATAGAGCGAACTATGGATGTTGCAGAGCAAACTGTTTTAGAGTTCTTAATAGATATACAAAAAAAATACCTCTGTATTTTTGAATTTGATACTATTAATCGGACTATTGATATTAGAAAATTAGAGAATATAGGTAAGAATAAGGGATTTGTCATAAGTGAACGAAACTATGCCAGGTCAATAGACATAACTCCTAATTTTCAAGAAGTGGTAACAAGATTAAGATGCTATGGTAAAGATAATTTAAGTATCAATGGTCTAAATCCTACTGGTCAACCTTATCTTGAGACCTATGAATATTTTCAAGATGGTTTTAAGCGAGTTTCAGATGGCAGCGAGGGCTGGCAGATAATTGGCCATTCAGACTATATGTCAGATGGTCTATGTATGGCTTTATTAGATTATCAAGTGGTGATTAATAATAACTCTAGTACGCTGAGTACCAAGATTGATGAGTTAGCAACATTACAAGAAGAGTTAGATCGCTTACTATACGCTTCTGAAAGCAGCGACAAAGGTCTCGAAGTCTTAAAGACAGAGTTGAATGGAATCCAATTACAAATTGATGCTTTAATTAGATCAGGTGCTTCAGACCTATCATCATTAAAGAGCAAAGAAACAGAGTTATTAAACAAAATCAATACGAAGCAGACACAGGTTGATAATCAGCAAGCATTAGTAGAGGCTAAGGATAAAGAAATTCTAGATCTAAAAGAGTTAATGAAAGTAGAGAATAACCTGACTGAAGATCAAATTAAAGAACTTGATATGTTTACTCGAGAAAAAACATGGTCAGATTCAGCCTATGTCGATGTAAATGATCTTTATGAAGAAGGTCAGAAGCTACTGCTTAAGATGGCGCAGCCAGCTATTCAATTTTCAGTAGATGTCATTAACTTTTTAAAATGCTTAGATCGTAGTGAAGATTGGGAATACGTAACCACAGGGCTAGGGGACGTCATCACCATTGAATCCGATAATCTTAATGCATCATTTGAAGCCAGACTAGTTGAATATACATTTTCAGAGACAAGTAACACTCTAACCATGAATTTTTCCAATAAAGGTTCTTTTGATGATCCTAGCGTATACCTGAAAGACTTATTAAAAGAGAGCATTTCAACAAGCACTACCCTTAGTATGGAGAAGACCAAATACGGTAAGTACTCTGAGGAAAGAACAGAGTTTATAGACTTTATTGAAGGCAGGCTAGATCTCTCTAAGAAGAGAGCATTTGCAGGGGTAGACCAAGAAGTTGTTATTGATGAAAGAGGGATTCTACTAACGGATACAAGTGATATTGATAGACAGGTCAAGTTAATAGGTGATCTCATAGCTTTCACCAATGATGGCTGGAATACATCTGGTACTGCAATTAGCTCCGAAGGGGTAGTAGGTGAAGCGATCTATGGTAAGGTACTTGCAGGGGCTAATTTAACCATAGAGAACACAAGTGGTACATTTGAAGTGGATCAGAATGGCGTAACCATCCACGGTGCGAATCTAACGATAACAAATGGATTACCAACCAGTGAATTATCAGGTGAAAACTTGTTAATGGATAACGCATCTTATAATGGTGTTAAAATTAATTCTACTGATGGTATCACAGTTAGAACCAATGATGCAGATATCACTGGCACAATTAAAACATCATTAAATGCCTCAGAAGGCATTAAAATTCAATACCATAATGGATCAGGATGGCTAGATAGATTTAAAGTAGATAGCTCCACAGGTGACCTTATAGCCCACAATATGCAATTAAAAGGTGGTCAAGTAATTAATAGTAGTGGAAAAGCTGTTATAGATTTAGATAATGGGGTATTGAATTGGGATGAATTAACTATTGATGGTAAGATTAAAGCTACAGAAATTGAGGACTTAGTTGTTGGAGATAATGTTACAATGGGTGCAAATGCCACCATCTCTTGGAATAAGATAACCAGTAAACCTTCAATTAATAATTATAGTGATTCAGATGCAATAAACGCTATAGAAAGTACATATATAGATGGAAGTAGTGTATGGACTATTGATGTATATGCTCAAAATATTCAAGGTAATTATATTACAGGTAAGACAGTACGTACATCAAGCTCTGGAAAAAGAATCGAAATGACATCTGGAAACGATATTGAATTCTATTCAGAGACAGGAAATCTTGCAGGTATGATCGATTATGACATTGGTGGTGCAGGAACAGAAGAAGAAGAGGCGAAAAGGATATTCCTAAGAACGAACTCTGGATATGCACTTAAATTAGAATCTGCTGAAGGGTTGTCTATAGAATCGAAATCAGGTTCTATATGGTTACAAGCACCTACTGGAACGGCATATATTAATGGTAGTAAAATCCTTACTACTGCATCAGGTTCTGGAGTTAAAGGTGGCTCAAGTACTTTTGTAGGTAATGGTGGAGAAAGAACAATTGCACATGGTCTAGGAAGTTCGCCAACAGCAGTATCTGCAATGCCAAAAGCTAACCCTAATGGTTATCTAGGAGAAGTATGGATTAGATATGATTCTACTAATATATATGTTGGTAACACAGGGAGTTATACAGGTGCATTGGTGTGGATGGCTTCATAAAAATAATAATAAAACTTATACTTGATTTATATCATAGGTTGTAGTATTATAAAGTAATAAATAAAAATAAAGGATATCAGGAGGATATAATGAGATCAGTTAAACCGAATTCAGCAAGTTTATTACTCACAGAGGATTGTAATTTAAGATGTAAATATTGCTTTGAAAAACACAAAAAAAATTATATGAGCAAAGAAGTAGCAACAAAAGCTATAGAATATCTTGCAAAAAATGCTGCAGAGAACGGTATGAGAGAATTTCACACTATGTTATTTGGTGGAGAGCCATTGATGGATGCATCATTATTGGAACATGTGTTTAAAACAGGATTATTAACATCAGAAAAGTATGGTGTTAAATATACAGCCTCAATAGTCACAAATGGTACTATTTACAACGATGAGTTAGATAGAATATTTAAAACATATAAAGATAAGGTAAGTCTGGGTATTCAAATATCAGTAGATGGTACGAAAGAAATACATGATGCCAATAGAGTTACTGTTAATGGAAAAGGCTCTTTTGATATGATTGAGAAGAACATAGAAGAATTTAAAGCCATGTTTGGAAAGGAATATATAAATAGACTTAACTTACATGGCGTTATGAGCAAAGAGACGATAAGTGGTTTATATAAATCATGGAAGTTTTTTAGAGATGAGTGGAATGTACCTAGACTCTGGTTTTTATTTCTTCAAGAAGATTATTGGACTCAAGAGCATATCAATACATATTCAGAGCAACTTGGAATGATTAAAGATGATATATTAGCTAGAGTCAAAAGAGATGGAAATATAAAAGAAGTTGAAAATTATGCACCACTCGACAGATGCTTAAGACCAGATAGGAGAGCCTTATCACCTTGTGGTGCAGGAAAAAACTTTGTGACAATTACAGCTAAAGGCGATATTTATCCATGTCATCATTTCTACTTTAATGACCCAGATAAAGAAACCTTAATAGGAAATATTGATGAAGATATCGATGATTCTAAGAGAAGGTTATTTTTGGCTTATGATAGCGATGATATGTCCTGTGATAAAGATTGTAAACATAATCATTGTTATAGATGTATTGCCGTAAATTGGGTTGAAAACGGAAGTATATTAAGTCAAGTAAGAGGAAGTCAATGCAGTATGGCACATGTGGAAATGAAATTTCAACATGATTTAAAAGAGGAGTTGGAAAATATGGGGTTAAAAACACCTGAAACAAATGTAGACTATAGGAAAGGAAATAATCCAAACAATCCTGATTGTTTATGTGACTCAAGAGGTACAACTATTGCAACGACAGGACAAAGTGGTTTTAATAATCCTAAATCAAAATGTACTTGTGATAGTAAAGATGAGAATATCGAAATTATCGCAGGAGCTACAAAACTCATATTAGAGCAACAAGAAGAAATTCTAACAAATCAAAGGATAATCTTGAAAATGTTAGCTAACTCTTAAATGGGAGGAAGTGACAGATAGTGAGTTTAAGTTTAAGAGAATTAAAAAATTTAATGGTAAGTAAAGGTGGATATGATATAACCCCCAATCATAGACATCTTCAAGATTTAAAAAGTCTACTGGATAATATGAATACAATAAGAGATAATTCTACCTGTGTAGGTCATGTATATAGCAACACATCTGAAAAATCTTTGGGGGCAATAAGAGATAAAGTTAATATTTTACAACCATGCGAATGTAATGCTGTATCTGATTATACTTGTGAGTGTGAAGGCAGGACTATAATAGATGTATGTGATGCTCACACATGCGATTGTCAAGTTAGAATACCATACAATTGTACTTCTGATACACTCTGCACATGTGAAAATAAAACTACAAGTGGTTGTACTTGTAATTTAGAGTGTAATTGTGAAGGGAGAACATCTTCGAGTTCCTGCTCTTGTAATACATTCGATTGTGATTGTCAAGGGAGAACATCAGAAAGCCCATGTAGAGTAAACCAACCCTGCGACTGCGAGAATAGAACATCTTCTTCTGCTTGTGACATAGACAGTTGCTCTTGTGTTACAAGAACTTATGTATCTCAATGTACTTGTAATCAAGGTTGTGATTGTGTGGTTAGAACGGCATCTGGTGTATGTGATTATAACGCACCTTGCGATTGTGAGAATAGAACTGGTGAACTTGCGTGTGATGTGGACAGTTGTTCTTGTGTTACAAGAACTTATGTACCGCAATGTGAGTGCAATAAAAATACTTGTAATTGTATAACTAGAACATATACCTCCACATGTGATTGTAATAAAACGTATTTTAATGCTTGTGATTGTGAAGCGAGATATGGCTCTCCAACCTGTACGTGTAATGAAGTTTGTACATGTGTAGGTAGAACATCAGAAAGTTCATGCACACATAACGCACCTTGCGATTGTGAGAATAGAACTTCGACATCTGATTGCGATATGGATGCCTGTAGTTGTGTAAGCAGAACGTCTAGTTCTGTTTGTGGTTGTAATACAGACGGTTGTGATTGTCAAGGGAGAACATCTGAAAGCTCATGTGGAGTGAACCAACCTTGTGATTGCGAGAATAGAACAGGTGAATCAACATGTGATGTAGATTCTTGTTCTTGTGTTACAAGAACTTATGTACCGCGATGTGAGTGTAATATGGAGTGTGATTGTGAAGGGAGAACATCTTCAAGTTCATGTACTTGTAATACATTCGATTGTGACTGCGTAACTAGGACTGGTAGCCCGTCATGTACCATAAACATTCCATGTACATGTGAAAATAGGACTGGAGATGTATGCGATGCCCATACTTGTGTATGCGTTGCAAGACAAGCAGAAGACATGTGTGAAATATATAATCAATGTACGTGCAATGTGGTAGATATGTTTGGATAAGATAATTCTGTTCCTTGTCCATGCGTTAGCGAATAGAGGAAGGAAGGAAATTAAATTGGAGAGATATGTTGTACATGTAACTAAAAAATGTAACTTAGATTGTAAATATTGTTATGAAACTGATAAGTCTAGTTTGTATACTTGGGATGAAGTTAAAGAGGTAATCGATAATATTGCCAAATTTAATAAAGATAGAATATTTGAGATTGAATTTTTAGGTGGAGAGCCTTTATTAGCATTCGATATTATTAAATCAGCTGTTGAATATATTGAAAAACTTAAAAATGTTGAAGTTCATAGATATATGATAACTACAAATGGAACAATTTTAAATCCTGATATTGATGAGTTCTTATATGCTTATCCAACGGTACATATTGGTATAAGTTTAGATGGCAATAAATCTATGAATCAGCTCAGAGTCTTCAAGGATACACAGCTAAATTCTTATGATACAGTTATAGAAAATATAAATATTCTATTAGCTTCAGGATATAAAGATCGACTGAGTGTTCATATAGTGACACATCCGTATAATATAGGATATTTGTCAAAGGGAATAAAACATTTATATAACAAGGGTGTTAGAATAATTGGAATTGGTACAGTTGAGAATACTTTACCACTAACAGATGAATACATGGAAGTATTCAAAAGAGAGTTTAAAGAAATATCTACAGATATTTTAAATGACAAGTACCCTGATTTAAGGATTGATCTTTTAGAATATCTCAAGCCGAAGTCAGACCAACGCCACTATATAAAAGATGAAACTGGAAAAACAATCGCTGAGAGTTATGGTAGAACTAAAGATGATATAACAAGTCAAGATATATACAATTCATACGTAGGTAAATCACCTTTAGGTGAGATTATCTATGACCTTAGAGAATTTGTATATCTTCAAAATCAAGAAATACAAAATGTAGGGTAACTATGGAGGTGATGAAATGAGAAAACCAATGAATAAAATTAAAACGCCTCATTTTTATTTTAAAGCGATAGGATTTAAAAGTGCTAAATTGGTACAATTTGGTAATGTTGAGCTGGTAAAAGGACATAATCAGGAAGATTATGGGGAGAAGAATGATTGCACAATAATAAGTATAGCTACCCTAATTGAATATTTAATAGAGAGGACAGAAGATTTTGAGATTATTTATAAAACAGTAGTCGCTAACATCAATCCTAAATGGTTATATTCTGGAGATGTTTATGGTACCATACCTTTATTTATCAACTGCATTTTAAATAGAAATTTACAATACTTTGGATTAGAAGAGTTTAAATCAAAACATAATTACATAAAAAGTTTAGGTTATGACAATCAAAATATTATAAAACTTTTAGATAATGGAGTTCCAGTTATTATTAATTTAAGTGGAAATAATAAGGATTATTATAAAAACCATACTGTTTTGATTATTGGTTACTTAATTTATAAGGATCAATATGGAGCTAAGAAGATTTTAATGAAAGTATATGATAATTGGTCATCAAAGGTGAGATATCTTGATTATAATTGCATTCCAAAAATATCATCAATAAACTATATAACAAAAAGTAATAAATAAAAATATAAGGAGAGATAAATATGGATACTAAAAAATTATTAGCAGTTAATCTTGAAGAAGGAGATTTGAAGAATTTATTAATTTTCTTAGATAAAGTTGATTACCGAGGTTTTAAAGAAGTTGAAGCACTAAATAAAATTATGTATTCTATTAGAACTGCAGAGCCAGTAGAAGCGCAAAGTGATGTTATAGGGGAGTAAAATACCTTAAGGAGTGAGCATTTGTTATGAGTATTGAAAGCATGGATAAACCGCTTCGTATAGTTTGGAATGTTGATGATGATGGAAATAGGATATCTATTCCAATTGTTGATGAATCCCATAAGGTAATTAATAGTAAAATTACTCTATTAGAGATTCCAGACGAATTTAATGGTGTAACAATAAAAGATGGTTTAACTGTTTTAAATGAGATTAATCCAACAGATACAGAGATAGAAATAACAAGTGATAAATTTAGAGTTCACTATGGTTTAGGTCTTATCTTTTTGCATACAAGTATGGAAGGTAAAGAACTAAAGATAAGTTATAGTAGTAGAGGCTCGATTATGTATCCTGCATCTCGTATCTATACGGATATAAATGAAATGGATGGTTCTATTACGAATCTTCAAGACATTATTGATGACGTGAATAAAGCGCAGATAGACTTGGATAACCTTAATGCAACAGTTACAGAAGGACAGCGAGTCGAAGGTTCGCTTATAACAAAGATTGCAGATGTAGATCAAACTGTTAATGATTTAGATACAGTACGTGACAATGCAGAAGTAAAAAAAAATGAAGTTGAAGCTGCAACAACTAAAGCAGAAACGAAGAGACAAGAATTAATTACGAAAATAACAGAGGTAGACAATTCATATAATGCTCTAGATGGAAAAATTGCAGAAGGGAATGCATTAAAAACAGAGCTTGATAGCCATACAACTATTAAAAAGGGTGAATTGGATGCATATGTTGGTGATGACGTTAGTCCTGCGGTTGGAACGAAGAAAAAGGAACTTAACGCCCATACAACAACTAAGGTTGGGGAAATCGACAGTCATGTTACAACAAAGATTGACCAAATTGACTCCCATACAACTAGTAAAGAGATTCAATTAGATGACTTCTCTACAGTCAAAGAAACAGAACTAGAATCCCATAGGGGTGTTCAAGAGGGTATCTTAAATATTTTTACAAATGGGAAGAAAGTAGAATTAGATTCCCACCGAGATGCGCTAGAGAATAGCTTAGATACTTACGAGAGCGACAAAGAAGTTGAACTTGACAGCCATACTAGTTTCAAGAAAGCAGACTTAGACAGTTATGTAGGCGCTAATATAAATCCTGCTGTGGGAACTAAGAAAGCTGACCTTGATGCATTCACAAATACAAAGAAGTTGGAAATTAATACTTTTGTGGGGGATGATTCTAATCCTGCGATTGGTACTGCTAAGAAAGATGTTGAAGATTTTGCTACGATTCAGAAGAATAGTATAACTTCTCATACGGATAGTAAGAAAACAGAGATTGATACATATGTTGGGACAGATATAAACCCTGCAGTAGGAACAAAGAAAAAAGAACTTAATAATTATACAGCAACAAAAGAGGCTGAATTGGATATAAAAATAGCTGAGGCTGAGACATCTAAAACTAATCTAGAGAGTAGTGTCTCTATAGCAACTACAAAAAAATCAGACTTAGATACAGTCATTGCAGATGCAGATGCTCGACATGTAACGTTGCAAGGAGATGTAGGTCAAGCTGACGGTAAAATTGGAGAGATTGACGATTTAAAACAAAGAATGAGTGTATACGAAGATTATCGAGCTGATGTAACTTATTACCCTAATAATAAAGTACTTTACTCTGGTGATACATATTTAGTATTAAAAGAGGGTATAGGTATTACTCCTATTGATGACGGTATTAACTATAAATTGATTGTAAAAGGTGTAGCTTCAAATTCTGCTAAAGATATTCTGACAGATATAGACCATGAGTTTGTAACAGTAAATCAAAAAATCCGTTGGGATGATACATATACTCAAAATGAGGTAAATAATAAAATATCACAAGTAGTTAGTAATTTGGATTGGAAAGAGGCTGTGACTACATTTGCCGATTTAGCAACAACTTATCCAAGCGCTGTAGAAGGTTGGTGTGTCAGTGTAAACGACGAAGATACAGTTTATCGTTTTGATGGAACAGAGTGGAAGTTCCATTCTGGAGGAGAAATGCCCCTAGCAACACAAGTATTAGACGGTAAAATGAGCGCTACGGATAAGACAAAATTGGATGGTATTGAAAATAATGCAAATAATTATATCCACCCTGCAACGCATGGTATGGATATTATAACTGAAACAACTACGAAGAAAGTCATGACTAATAGTGAGCGAACTAAACTTGGTGGTATTGAAGATAATGCTAATTATTATGTCCATCCTGCAACCCATAATGCTACTGAAATTGTAACGGATGCTAGCAATAGGTTTGTTACAGATTTAGAAAAGAGTAAAATCGCAACGGTAGATACCCTTGCCTCAGACGTTGTCACTCTCCACGGAGATATGACAAGTCATACACATTCATATCTACCTTTAAGCGGAGGAATTCTAACAAAAGATTCATCTGGAGATATATTAAGGTTAGTTGCAAATCCTACAGAGTCGGATATTAGTTTATTTATGGGACTTGAGGGTGATGTAAATAGCTATAGATTGACATATCATGGAACTGGTTCTGGGAATAATAACGATATTTCAATAGCTTCATCTAGTAATACATTATTCCGAAGTAGTCAAGATGGTATTGTTAATTTCCCTGTTGGCTTAAAAAAGGGTGGAGTTGATGTATCCACAGAAGGTCACACTCACTTAATCAATGATATGAATTATAGAACAATAGATTTTTATGTTGACGGAGATGCCGATACATATTATCCAGTTGTGATTGATAATATAAGTGATTATACATCGAATGGTTTACCTAGTAAAAAGTATTTTGAACTACTAAGAGGATACGCTTGGGAAGCACCAGATACATGGAATACAGCAACTCATAAGGGTGGATTGCAGATATATATGGATGCCTATGCTTATGGGTGGGGTGGTATGAATTATTTCATGGACTTCACTATGGCTCAACAATATTCCAAGATGCTTGCAGATGTGAGAATACCTGAACCTGATACTGATTTAATTATTTTTTGGTTGAGAGGTGGTCATGCATTATATAGAATTTTAGCATATGACAAAGATATTACTGTAACACCTTATATTGGAGATTTTATACATAAGGCAGGAACTCAATATGAAGTAACCCATTCCCCGACTACTACAATAGCAAGTGCTTATGATTTTGTAGGAAGTGATTTTAGAAAATTTAGTACAATTGATTATCATTACATTGGTGGAAGTTATCGTGATCCGAAAGATGGAACACAAATAGCAAAAGTAAGTGATTTGCAAAATTATTCATTAACAACTCATAATCATGACGATAGATTCTACACTGAAAGTGAGATTGATACATTTTTAAGTGAAAAGAGTGACACTAGTCATACTCATAGTTATTTACCTTTATTTGGAGGGACGGTAACAGGATTGCTGCAAGCTGAGAGAGATAATGCCACAACTTTGGTTTTACGTAGAACTAACAGTGATGCTAATATAGCTATACGATTTATCGGTAATGGTACAACTGATAAGTATTTTGGTCTTGGTACAAACGGTGAATTAATGTTCGGTGCGACAGCCGACCTAACAGGCTTAGGAGATAAAGTTTATCATACAGGTAATTTTAATCCTGCTGATTACTTATCCTTAACTGGTGATACAATAAGTGGTCAAGTTAAGATTGATAATGTTGGAACTACTATAGGCAGAAGTAATATTAATAATGCGTGGTTAAAAATTGGTGATTCTCTAGGGATTGATAATAATGAGATATTTTTTAATACTAATGCATATGTGGGTACTATTGGAGCTTATGATTATACTCTAGACATTAATGGGCATGAGCATGTATTTAATAGTGATGGAGACGTAGATTTGGTAGGAAATTTAAATATCAAAAAATTATCACCATCAATGTATTTTAAAAATACTAATTCGGAGCATTTAAATAAGAATTTCTTTCTAACAAATTATCAATCTGACTTTTTATTGCAGGCTAGAAATGGAGAAACATATGATAAGACTATTTTCTATTCAAACTGGGATACTGGTGAAACTATATTTCCACAGGATGTGAGAGTAGGTAATGGAACTGGTCAGCCTGAGTTGACATTATACGGTGTTGCTAAAGATGATAATACAGCTACCAGAATTAAATTCAAGCTTACTGATAACCAGAATGGTCAGTTAAGGTGGAACTCTCATGATTCAGTTGAAGCACCATATGGCCTGCATATAGAAAAAACGCAAGACAACTCACAACAGGCAAATAAGGCATACCTAAGTGTAGAAGGTAAGACTTACTCTGGTGATGGTTTTAGTACTGGTAATTTTGAGATACAGCATAATTCAACAGAAGATTCACTTGACTTTGTATACGTAGGATAAGGAGGAGTGATTTTATGTCTATAATAGCAAGATTAAAAGATGGAGATTTACTCCTTCGAGGGGAAATAAATGAAAGACTTCCTGTGATAAGGGATGGGTTAATCGCCCATTTCCCTTTTGATGGGAAAGGTGGATCATTTGATATTATAGGTGGACGCCAACTCATCCAACATCCAACAGGAGATACGAACTTATTTGAATCAATGGCTCTTAATTGGCGAGAACCTAATAGTTGGTTTGCTACAAGTGGAACAATAGCTAATATGAGTTGGGATGAAGGTAAACAAGCGTTAAGAATTCAAGGTGTTAACTATTTATGGTTAAGCACTCCAATTATAGTTGATACTAATAAACACTATAGGTTTTCATTTGATATTATGCAGGAAAATGATGAGGCGTCTGGTGGGAACTACACTAGATTATATGCAGGTGGATATGGCTTTACAAAAGAAGGTGTGAAGTATACTACAAATTATGATTACTCTATGGCAAGTGGTGTAAACTTACCGTTAGGAGAATGGGTTAATTATACTAAGGAAAGATATGGAGCAGATTCTTATTCAAGTGGTTGGACTAGTACGAATGGGTTATGTAATAAGTTCCACTTTGGTTGCTTATTCAATTATTATGGTAGTGCAAATTCGGTAGTGTATATTAGAAACTTAAGAGTAATAATTACAGATACAGATGATTCAAATTGTACTGTTACTAATGATGGAATAGCTGTTGAAGATGCTACAACGAATATAGTAACGAATACAGACTTAAAAACTGGATGGAGTACTGGATATCTAACAGATATTAAATATAATGACATTGCCCCGCCTGTAGGGATAAGCTCTAATGTCATTAGTTTCATAGATGCTAATGACCAAAGTGGGTACTTATATTGCTATGGAAATTACGCACCACAAGTACCCAATACTACTTATACGGTATCTATGTGGATTAAAACCCTCGATTCTAACTTTAGAATTAAGTTCTACACAGCAGACAATAGTGAAACAGGTAGATATAGTAGCGAATATATAAAAGTGCCTAACGATGGTAAATGGCATAAGATAATTTGGAATAGTTTCTTAAATCCTGGGGATAGTCAGTCTGATTCATTGTCATTTCACTTTTATTTTGGTAATCCACAGGGGGATCTTCAACGGACTTGGTTTTGTTGTCCGCAGATGGAGGCTAAAGCTTTTGCTACTTTATCTGTAGAGGGAAGTAGAGGCTATCCTTTATGTGAATTAGACCCCGATTTAATAAACATTCAAAACGGTGCTATAGCAATTAATTTCTATTGGGATGGTGAAAAATATTCTTCTACAGACAAATGGATGATGATAACGCATTCTACTTCAAGATCTGTTGATCATGAAAGCGATAAAATAAATATTTGTTATCATAATACATTAGGACTGTCTACTAGATTTTCTAATATAAATGATTCATTTCATCCATCAGGTTGGCTAGATGCTGACATACCAAAAGGATGGAATAGTTATATAGTTACATGGGGTAATGGTGAATATAAACAGTGTTTAAATGGTGATATTAAATCATATACAACTACAAAACTACCTCAAAATAACCCTGTAAATTTTTATCTGGGAAGTTGGAATGGTAACTTGAGTTCTAGTACAGGGCTACAAGCAAATATGCAATTAAGAAATTTTAGCATATATGACAAATATCTGACTGATGAACAGATTAAAAAGTTAACAGCTTCAAACTTACAATTTACAAAAAATGGAGACATTAAGGTGAATGAAGTAAATGAAAATCCATCAATACCTATAGGCGCATATTATTATCCATTATCAAATGATATATATGATAAAAATAAAAGAAATAGTGCAGTATCGGAAGATAATGTGGTTTATGAAAATGGTGGTGCATGGGTGGGTACTGCTACAACTAACTATGGAGATGTAGGGGATATTACACCATACACAGGTTATTCTACATTTTTCCAAACAGGAAATAGGATAACCAGAGAGACAATCAATACAAATGGATATTTAGTTATGAGAGCAACATCACTTTATCCAGAACAAGGAAAAACAATAGCAGTGAGTGGGTATATGCGTATCAATGGTGTTCCAACAGATTATAAAGCGAGTTCAAATTCTAAGATATCAACATATGCAGGATATAATACAATTTATATGCATTCAAATCCATTAACAGGATATTTTGAAGCTGTTGTACAGGTTGATGCAGATGCTAGTAATGGATGGTTATTTCATTCTGCTACAAATGCAAAAGAAATAGGAGACATTGTAACAATTGATAATCTCCAAATAGAGGAAAAACCTTTTAATGTTCCATATGCATTTGGTACTAGAGGTACATCGCACCTAGAGTTCAATCTACATGAAAGTATTGGGTTGAATTGGAATGGTGACTGGACTATTTCTTATTGGAAAAAACCTATAGGTACATCCACAGATAATTTGACAGGTTATAGTATAGAAAGCATTGGCTGTAACAGTAATAGTGTTGGTGGTGGATATGCTTGGTGGGGTAAACGAACTGGGGTAAATTCAATAAATAGAGGTAGTGATTATGTTTTAAATCCAAATGATTATTTTAATAAGTGGCAATTTATAACGCTTGTTAAAGAAGGGATTAATCTTACTTGGTCATTTTACCTAGACAATGGTGAAAAAGCGTCTGAAACATTTGATGTAAGTGGAATACCTTCTGCAAACCATTATGTTAATCAATATGGATATGACTTAAAACTTGGTGGTTGGGATAATACGAGTGTATGTAATACTTATTTCAAAGACTTAATTGTTGCACCAACTAGAGCATTAAGCAGTACAGAAATTGATGAAATTCGTAATACATTCATGAGGGATAAACAAAGCAGTGTCACAATACAAAATAAAATTATTGAGGGCGCAACCTTATAAATGAAAATATTCTTTTGTTAATAGATTTATTTAAAGAAAGGGTGATAAAATGGCTGATTTAAGAGGTGGTACTACCATTGGTGGAAACTTAGCATTACATACTGGAAATAGTGGTCTTAAGCATGGTCAGCAGTTTACTTTAGATAGCACATGGTTCTCTGCAAGTGGTAGTTACTTTAAAGCAACTATATCAAATTTTAGTGGTGTAGATTCAAATACAAGGGTAGATGTTTATCCAAATAATATTGACGAAGCAAAGAAAATGTCCAAACATGGACAGTCATATACTAACAGTACAGGTGATGGTACATGGGAGTATTATACAGAAAAACAACCAACAGATAATTTTGCAGTTATAGTTTATCTTGAAAAGGTGGTGAGATAAATGATAGGTAAAGTTAATAGTGGCGGTGGAACTGACACATCTGATGCGACTGCAGTTGCAGGAGATATTTTTGGTGGTAAAACTGCTTATATTGATGGTAATAAGGTGACTGGGACGATGCCTATGTATAGTGGAATATATACAGCAGACACTTTGATTAAAAGTGGAAATCAAATTAGAATAAGTCCACCTGTTGATGGTTTCTATACTGATGGTTCATACTTATGTTACACTGACGATGATTGGATAGAAGCTAATATTAAAAAAGGTGTCAATATTTTCGGTAAGGTTGGGACATATTCGTTATCAGCTAGTTCAATACAATCACAACTTGTAACTAATGATGATATACCTATAAATATCCCAACTGTAAATAATACAAGCTCTGATGTGTGGACGACTACTAATGTAAATATACCTCATTCGATACAGTACAATGAATTAATTGGAATTAAAGTAGAAGTTGATATAGAGATAAATATTCCCAAATCAAATGAACCCTTTTCATTTAACCCTTATATCTTCTGGATGCTTGGAAATTCAATTAATGACACTGCTGAAGCAAGATTTTATTATAATTCACAATTAACAATGCTGATGATTGATATTGAAGATGTTGTAATGACAGGAACTAATTTAACATTTAATTTAAGATTAAAGTCTAGAAATGTTTATACGGGTAATGCTGATACCATATATAGTTGTGAGATTAAAAAAATATTTTGTTTTATTATATAAAACAAAATATAAAAATGGAGGTGATAATATGAGTTTCTGGAAAGATGGCTTTAGCATTGATGAATCCAATAAGTCTATGCTGATATTTGGGTTATTTGGTTGCTTTATTACACTTTGGTTAACGTACTACATAAAGGGATTCGTGGATGAAACCTTTGCAGAAGTGCTTAAAACACTAGCATACTGTGTTGCAGGTGTAAATGGACTAAATGCAATTGATCATATTGTTAGTAAAACAACAAAAACTAAAGGTTAGGTGATAGTGTGATTGAAAAAGTGAATAAAGCGCTTCGAATAATCTGGAATGTTGATGAGGATGGAAATAGACAATCTATTCCTGTTATTGATGAAGCACATACTGTAATAAATAACAAGATAACACTATTAGAGATCCCAGATGAGTTTTTCGGGGTGAGTATAAAAGGTGGAGGAACTGGTTTAAGAGAGATTGACCCTACAGATACTGAAATCCAGATTGCAGAGATTGACTTTAGAGTTCATTATGGTTTAGGGTTAATCTTTCTTCATCCAACAATGGAAGGAAAAGAGTTAAAGGTAAACTATCATAGCCGCGGAATGATGATGTACCCAGCCTCTCGTATCTATACTGATGTGAATGAGGTTGACGGTTCTATAACTAGTCTTCAGGATATTGTCCAAGATGTAGAGCAAGCTAACGCTGATTTATCAAATCTAGGTGATACAGTAGCCGAAGGGCAAAGGTTAGAGACTGATTTAGTTACTAAATTTATCGATAGTAATCAAGCAATTATTGACATAGACGTTGCATTAAATAATGCTGACACTAAGAAGAGCCAGTTAGAGACTACATTAATAAATGTAGACAATAAAAAGATAGAACTTTTGGATCAAACAATTGAAGCTAATAATTCTTGCCAGGCATTACAGGGGAAGATTAACGAAAGTAACATATTAAAATCAGAACTTGATAATCATACAAACCTAAAAAAAGATGAGCTGAATGATTACGTTGGTGATAGTGCTAATCCTGCAGCGGGTACGAAGAAGTCTGAACTTAATCAGTATACTTCAAATAAAGCTAATGAACTAAATGCTCATACGACGGTTAAGCAAGAGGAGATTACTACCTCTATCGACAATAAAAAGACGCAGATAGTTCAAGAACTTGATAATTATAGTATCACTAAAAAGACAGAATTGGATGTTTACACTGCAACAAAAGAGACCGAGCTTAATACGGTAATTACTACAGCCGCTACCAAACAAAGTGAACTTAACGCTGTTATTGCAGAAGCAAATGTTGGACATACAGTTCTTCGAGGAGATATATCAGAAGCCAACGGCAAGATTGATGAAATGGATGACCTTAAACTAAGAGTAAGTGTGTATGAGGATTATAGTGAAACGACTACATATTTTCCACAGAACAAAGTCATGTATGAAGGAAATACATATTTAGTTCTCAACAAGGTAACAGGATTAACTCCTGCTGATGATGGAGTTAACTATAAACTAATTGTCCAAGGTGTTCCCTCTAAAGAGGCTATAGATATCATTACAGATACCGATCATCGATTTGTAACCGATTATCAGATAGCAATTATAGAGAGCAAAGGTCATCCTAATGGACTTGCTGAATTGGGTACAGATGGAAAACTGAAGATAGAACAAATACCAAATGAAGTATATCATGAAGGTAATTTTAATCCAGCAGATTATTTGCCTAAATCCGGTGGTGTGGTAACTGGTATAACATACTTCGATAGCAATCTATATCCTAATAAGTATTTCTATCTAGGAGATTATGACGATCTTAATTCAGCAGGCACTGGTATTAAAACATATGTCAGAGATGGCGTGTGGAATATACATAAAAATAATAATGAAACAAACCCTTTAGAAATAAGGCTGGAAGGTAATAAGCTATACCATGAAGGTAACTTTAATCCAGCCAATTACTTACCTCTGACTGGTGGGACTACTAATGGTCAAATCACTATTGGCAGTACTGGTGGTACTATTGGTGGTAATAATATAGATAATGCGTGGCTTAAGGTTGGAGATACATTAGGTTTCGATCAAAATGAAATATATTTCTCAGATGCAGGTTACATAGGGACTATCGGTGAAAAGAATTTATATATTAATGTAAATGGCAATCTTCATGAATTTAGTTATGATGGTAGTGTTGATTTTACTGGAGAATTAAATATAAGTACATCAAGTTGGGATAATGTTGCTGGTGGGGGAATGTTGACCTTAGAGAATAACGGTGCTGTAGGTGCAAGTGTGACTTGGAAGTCAACAGAAAGTACATCGCCAAATGGTTGGTCTTGGTATGCAGGAGCGCCAAGTGCAAGTATAGGTGATGGTAATTTTGGTATATGGTCACACGATGATTCAAATTGGAAATTCAAATTAAATAGAAGTGGCGATATTGAAGTTAAAGGTAAAGTAACACTCAACAAAGGTACTATAGAATACGATGAGATTTCAAAATCAATGAAATTTAAATTCGTTTAGGAGGAGAAAATGGGTCTAATTGCACACTATCCTCTTAATGGGGATTTAACTGATTATAGCGGAAAGAACAACCATTTAACTTACTACAATAATAGCGGTAAGCTAAATAATAATGATAGCGGTAAGATTGGTAAGTGTTACGAACGAAAAGAGATGAATGATGGAACAGACTATTTGCGTTCTGAGCGTAAAGTTCTGTTAGATGGAGATTTCACATTTGCTTGCTGGGTTAAATCATCTTTATATCATAGTGGAACTGCCAATGGATTGGTAACTAATCATAGTCATACTGATTATACTGGTGCAGGGATAACGTTAAAGCATATATCTAATACGGATGTAAGGATAAGTTGTAATACTGGAACGGGAACAAATAGAACATATCATTCTTATTATGGAACAACGAATATACATAACAAATGGTCTCATTTGGTAATGAGGTATGAAAAAGATAAAATGGAGTTTACCTTGTGGGTAAACGGAGAGATCGAAAAAACTCAGTCCTATGATATGAAATGTGTATCTGATTATATATGTCTATTTGCTTGGTCAACAAGCAATCTTGGCGGGTCACATTATCGACCTGCCTGTAAGATGAATGATGTTAGAGTATATGATGAAGCTATTTCAGATCAAGAGATAAAGGAACTGGCGAAGGCGAAGATATTGCATTATACGTTTAATCAGTTTGTTGAACCTACAGAAAATATAGTAACCAATAATACAATATCAGCATATGCAACGTATCATAACTTAATAAGAAATGGGCATAACTTTATAATGGTTATGAATAGTTCATCTCAGTATTTAACATTAACTATAAGTGAATATACCTTGTCAAATAAAACACTTGCTATATCAGGTTATTTTAAAAAAAATGGGGTTTATATGGCTTTTCCATATAGAGCACCAACTACTTATTCAGGTATAGTACATCATTCTTATATTGACCCCTATACAGGTTATTTTGAATTTGTTTGTGAGTATACTCATGCATCAAGTAATTGGATTTTTCATAATCCTTTAGATACAAAAGCAGGGGATACTATAGTGATAGAAAATCTTCAAATAGAAGAGAATGACCATAATACTCCGTTTACAGAAGATATAAGAGATTATAATACAATCAGAGATATAAGTGGCTTTGGGAACGATGGTGAACTCACATCTCCTGATGCAGGACTTCCTCCTCAGTGGACTACAAATAGTAAGCTAGGAAAGGGATGCTATAGCTATGATAACCAAGTTACAGTTGATGGCGTATATAGAAATATAATAAGTAAAAAAGCTCTTTATGTTCCTAAACAGTTTACAATATGTGCATGGATCAAAGGAGATAAATCAAGACAAAGTACAAATAATATTTATCCTTTTGGATGGGCAAATTTATGTGCAATGGGTCCTTCATCTGGTATAAATGAACGTAGTGGTCTTATTTATTACTATGATTCTAGTAATTATACTGCTTGGACTGAAGGGAATTATGGTATTTACGATGGTAATTGGCATAATTGGGTTATTACATATGATGGAGATACTGGTGACCTGATTCAGTATGTAGATGGTGTAGTTTGTGGTACTCATAATGTGTCCAATATTTATCATCTAGAAACATTTAGAAAATATTATGTTGGTTCTGCTTGGTCTACAAGTTATGGTGGTCATGGTGGAGAATTAGATGATGCTAGAATATATGCTACTGCATTGTCATCAGAGGATGTACTGGATTTGTATGAGACTAGAGCTGAAATTGATGATAAAGCTAATTTTCATTGTGATAATATACAGATAAACTCGGCTTGGGATGAATCTATACGAAATACTAATTTAGTCCTTAATGGGTGTGGCGAATTTGGAGACATTACAAACTGGACTTCTGCAAATTGCACTTATGATTCTACGGAAGGAGCTTTTTCAAAAAACAGTGGAGCAACGGGATTTAGTACTGATGAATTTATAAAAATAAATGGGAATGGACTTGATTCATGGGATAAATATAAACTAGAGGGAATGATTAAAGGGAAGGATGTCACATCTAAATATTACTTTTTTATGGCTTGTTATGATAAGAATAAGAGATTTATTAACCACTGGGATGTAGCTCATTACCCCAACACATATACAACATTAGCACAAGACTTAAAAGCAGGTGATGATTGGGTGTATTTATCAGATACTACTAATTGGTGGGATGATAGTACTACGAATTATCATCATGCTAAATCATTATCCATGTGGCTTGATTCCGATGATTATCCTGCATATACTTACTCAACGAGGCATCAATCTATTGTAGAAGTGGATAAAACCAACAATAGAATTCGACTACAAACTACCTATAGTGGTGTTACAATACCGGCGGGTAGCAAAGCATGTAACTCCTATGCAGGAGGTTCTTATAGTTATATTGGTGGAGGTAATTTAGCAACGGATTTAGATAACTGGCAATTTAGAGCTGCGTATACGTCAACAACACCATCAGTAAGTAGTATGAGATATGGCACGGAATATATAAGAGTAGGATTTTTAATGAATCGAAATGCAACTGGTGCAACAACATTGTTTAAAAATATCAAGTTTTATAACGTAGATCATGTTGGTCAAAGTACAATGTTTACTAAGGATAACTTTGAAGTAACTGATAAGGGGAGTGTGGAGGCTAATAATATCAGTGAAGTCGGTATTGTTGATGACTCACTTATGGCGTTTTACCCGCTAAATGGAGATGTAAAGGATTATAGTGGTAGTGGAAATCATCTTACTAATTATGGAGCAGTAATAAAAACAGATAATGTCTACTTTGATGGAAATGTAGCAATGGCATGTGCTGATAACGAATCCTTACAGCCAAAAAGTGGTCATGTTTCTATGGTAGCAGTCATAACATTTGAATCTGTAGAAAGTGAAGCAATAATAGCTTGTAAAGAGAAAATGTACGAATGGCGTATTTCATCTGGTCACGTTTTTCAAAGAGCTATTAACCCAGATTGGAGATGGGATGGCTCGTTAGCTGTTACACCTAATGAAAAGACATTTGTAGCAAGTGTTTGGAATAACGATGAAGATTATTTATGGGTGAATCAACAGAAACAAACTATAACTGGTGGAGCAAGAGGGTTTGTGCCAATGGACACAGATAACTATGGTTTAGGAGTCGGGGACAGAGGAGTATCTGCTGATGGATCAACTCCTTCATTGACGACAAATGAGTTTATTGGTACCATACACTATTTAAAAATCTTTGATAGAGCCCTATCTGATGAGGAGGTAGCTCTAGAATATAATTGTATGATGAATCATTTACAGGTCAGCAATGATGGAATTGTTTTCGCCAATAAATTTGTAGAAGGATATTGAGGTGATGGTATGGCTAATTTAGACTCAACAAAAGTATATGGAGATTTAGATATAAAAGGAAGAATTATTTGTAACGGTAATGAAATAAATTCAGATGGAATAGATGTTCACAACCACATATATGGGGATGGCAAAGAAGCAATAAGAATGCATGATTCATTGCTCAGACTAAATGATACAAACGCTTTTACAAGCGGAATATACTGTGGTACAGGCATATTTAGAACTGATGGATGTCTTCAAGTTGGAAGTGCTGGAGATGCATTCACATTTAATAACAATACAGATAAACGTATTTATATTGAAAATACTAAACAGCCTAAAATAACAGTATCTACTTCTGCACCTTTATCACCACAAACCAATGACATTTGGTTTGAAATATAAAGAAGGTGAAGTGTTATGAGTATAAAATTTAGAGATAGTACTTCATTTGATGATATAAAGAATGGTAGGTATTGGAATGGTAGTGCTTGGGTTGAATTAAAAAATGCATGGGTATGGAGCGGTAGTGAGTGGGTTGAATGTTTTAAAAATTCTTTAATCACCCCAGATAACTCTGGTATTGTTAGAATTTTTAGTTTTCCTTCTGGGATGGAAACACGAGGTTCTACCAACTCTGGAGATTGGTATTTATCGAGAGAGATAGAAGCAACTGAAAGTGGGTTATTTGTAGTTAGAGCCACAACGTGGTGTTGGGCGTCTAGTGGTATTAGTAAATCGAATGCTTCTTTTGGACTCAATGGGATTTTAGTAGGACCGGTAACGAAATCAAATGCTATATCTGCCGAACCCTGGGATGCCCATTATCTGGAGGATTTCAATCAAGTCGTTAGTAAAGGTGATAAAATTCAGTTATGGTTAAGAGTTGATCCATCTTATTATAATGGAACTACAGCTTATGCTCTTGGGCAAATGAAAAAAGTAACTAACTGGTATAAAGATACCTATGTTACTGAAACACCGTACCCATTCACTAGAACAAAAAATTAAAGGAGCACAAGAGTGAGCTCACTAAATGCAAATTGATAAATTAATGAAAACAACAAAATTTAGGGGTAGGTGATAGTATGATTGAAAAAGTAGTCATACAAAACGATGAAATATATGGAGTTCCCTTTAGAGCTGATTTAATACCTATATCAAATAAAACCTCAAGACCACAATATCCAATGAACCCGACTTCTATCACTGTACATAATACAGGTAATAGCAATAAAGGTGCTGATGCTGAAGTGCATACCGAATATGTAGACGATACGACTTCGTATGTGAGTTGGCACTTTACTGTGGATGATAAGCAAATTATTCAGGAATTACCTATCAATGAATCAGCTTGGCATGCTGGTGATGGGACCTATGGTAAAGGTAACAGATCATCAATAGGTATTGAGATATGTGAACAGGAAGGTATTGATTGGGCCAGGGCACGAAGTAATGCAGTTAAGTTAATAGTTTGGTTATTCAATAATGTTGAAAGTATTCAGAACGTTGTACCCCATAAAGAGTGGACAGGTAAATATTGTCCACACAAGATACTTGATGAAGGATGGGAATTATTTGTTGATGATATTAAAAAGTACTTTGGCAGTGTAAATAGAGGAGATGATGTTAAGATGAGTTGGCAACAAAAGATTGGAATAGAAGCAATACGTAGCTTAGGGGAAAAAGATTTGATTAAAGATGTGGATGGTTGGTGTGAGAAAGACCTCATGGAACCAACACCTCTATGGCTATTCTTTGAGATGATTAATCGTGTGACTACAAGAGAGGGATAGGAGATATAAAATATTAAAGCAAAGTTGAGGGAAGAGGTGAAGTATGGAGTTTTTTGATGCTATTAATTGGTATGTACTTGCAGCATTGATAACAGTAGGATCATTAGTTTTATATTTAAGATATATTGCACCAAAGATAGAAAAAAGGGATGAACTATATCAACAGGTTATCTTAGGATTGAGTATTGCTGGTGCTATTTATGATGATGAAGTTGTCAAAAAGATAACTACCATAATCAAAAAGATAATCATAGAGCTACAAGAATTAGGGGAGGATGTTAATAAAGATTTAATTCTTGATTCATCGAGAGATATTACTAAAACACTTAACATTGAATTAGAAGAAGAAATACTTGAAATTATTGTAGATACCATGGTTCACTATTTGGATTAAAAGGATAAAGAAAGCTGATTCACAATAGAAATAAGTTCTGTTGTGAGTCAGCTTTTTTATGTTTATTTATCCGTTTTAATCTAACAAGATTAGTTTGTAAGAAATAATTTAGTTTTTAATTAGTAGAAAAATACTCATTCTTTTAGAAAATATTTTCTAAGCAATTCTCTATAAAACCAGAGAAATGGATTCATCAAATATATCCAATTGACTTATAGATTCGGAAGTTCTATAATAAAAATAGAAAAGGTTTTCTAAAAAAGAGGGATGAATATGGAAAAAAACAAAGTAACCATTCAAGATGTAGCCAAAAGAGCAGGTGTGTCTATCACCACAGTTTCAAGAGTAATGAACAAAAATTATCCAGTTAAGGAATCAACTAAAATCAAGGTAGAGAAAGCCATAGAAGAACTTAACTTTACCCCAAACATGTTGGCAAGAGGTTTGATTAGAAACAAAACCTATACCATAGGCGTCATTGTACCTAGTATAGCAAACCTTTTCTTTCCAACAGTTGTTAAAGGTATTGAGCATTACATGAAAGCTCACGGTTATACCATCTTCTTATCAGATACAGAAGGAGATGCTAAGGAAGAACGTAAAATTATTACAACCCTTATGGATCGCCAAGTGGATGGGATCATTATCATTGACCCACGTAATGAGAATATCAAAAACGGTTATTTAGAAGAAGTAACAAAGAAAATACCACTGGTAGTCATCAATGGTTATTCCAAAGGTATTAAATGCCACTTTGTTTTGAATGACCAAGAGATGGGAACCTACGATGCTCTTAACTACTTATTAGAATGCGGTCATAAAAACGTGGCTTTCTTAAGAGGTAAGGACAGTTATTCCTATGATTTAAAGGAAAAAGTCTATTATGACATTCATGAAAAGCATGAAATGGTCATCAATCAAGAAAATGTCGTAATCATTGAAGACGGTAATAGCATTCAGACCTCAGACCTCAGTATGGCAGCCGTTATGAAAAGGCTTGAAAGTAATAATCCGCCATCCGCCATTTTTGCATGTAACGATACCATGGCAGTTGGAGCTATGAATGGTATTAAAAAGGCTGGTTTAAGAGTTCCGGAAGATGTATCTATTATTGGTTATGATAATACAATGATTTCTCAGTTAACAGAACCTAAGTTGACAACAGTAGATCAAAACATGTATGAACTTGGTCAAAAGTCAGCAAGACGCTTACATGAAATCATGAAAGATAAAAACGAAAGCTTTATGCGTATTGTTCTAGAGAATAGCCTGATTAAAAGGGATACAGTAACAATATTGAATCAAGATTAGAAATACAACATGGTCAGAAACACTGGTCATGAGATAACATATACAACTTGAAAATAACAAGGAGGATTAGAGATGGATATTAAAGCCTTAAGACAAGAATTTATTAAACTATATGGTGATGGTGATGATATAAGAGAATACTTATCACCAGGACGTGTTAACTTAATTGGAGAACATATTGATTATAATGGGGGTTGTGTTTTCCCATGTGCATTAAGTTTTGGTACATTTGCAGTAGCCCGAAAAAGAGAGGACAGAATTGTTAAGTTTGCAACTACAAACTTTGATTTAAAAGTAGAAGTTAATTTAGAAGAAGCATTAGTATATGTTGAAGAGCATGATTGGACCAATTATCCTAAGGGTGTTATAAAAGAGTTAATGGGTAAAGGTCATGAAGTTGGTGGTTATGAAGTATTAATCTCTGGTAACATTCCAAACGGAGCAGGCTTATCTTCATCAGCATCATTAGAAGTTTTAACAGGGGTTATTGTGAATGATCTTTACAACTTAGGTGAAGATATGGTTGAACTCGTGAAATTGAGTCAGAAAGCAGAAAACCTTTTCGTAGGTGTTAACTGTGGTATCATGGATCAATTTGCTGTAGGTATGGGTAAAGAAGATCATGCGATCTTACTTAACTGTGATACATTACAATATGCTTATGCACCACTTAAATTACAAGGTGCTAAATTGATTATTGGTAATACCAATAAGAGGAGAGGCTTAGCAGACTCTAAATACAATGAAAGAAGATCAGAGTGTGAAGCAGCTTTGGCTGACCTACAAATAGAATGTGACATCAATGCATTATGTGATTTAAATATGGATGAATTTGAAGCAAAGAAACACTTAATAACAAGTAATATTGCAAGAAATCGTGCTGAACATGCTGTAGCAGAAAACGCTCGTGTTCTAGAAGCTGTAGATAAATTAAAAGACGGGGACATCGCTAGATTTGGAGAATTAATGAATGCTTCACATGATAGCTTAAAAGACCTATATGAGGTAACAGGTGTTGAATTAGATACCATGGTAGAAGAGGCAAGAAAAGTAGCAGGAACAATTGGTTCAAGAATGACAGGGGCAGGCTTCGGTGGTTGTACCATCAGTATCGTTAAAGAAGATGCAGTGGATACATTCATTGAAGAAGTAGGTAAAAACTACGAAGCGAGAACAGGATTAAAGCCAGCTTTTTATGTAGCTGAAGTAGGTCAAGGAGCTAGAGTACTTTAGTTGGAACTCTTATTATCTAGTTTAATCATATTTTTAGCCAGCATATTACAAGGTGTGGCGGGTTTTGGCTTTGCCTTATTGGCAGTACCATTCCTAAGTATGATTATACCTTTAAGTCAAACAGTTCCCCTGGTTGTTGCCTGTAGTACAGTCACCAATATCATGGTATTTGCATCATGTCGACAACATGTCAACTTGAAAGAAATCAGTTTAATGACTCTATGCGGTATTATAGGGATTCCAATTGGTGTATATGGTTTAATTCATGTTGATTCAGATATCCTTAAGATCATCATGAGTTTTGTTATCATCATCATTGCCTTAGCCATGTATTTTGGATTTCATATACATTTTAAAAACAAAAAGTTAGCTTATAGCCTAACAGGTCTATTATCTGGAATATTGAATAGTAGTATTGCAATGAGCGGTCCTCCAATCGTTATATTTCTATCCAATGAAGGACATAGCAAAGAGCAATTTAGGGCTAATTTAACCTTCTATGCTATAATAGTAAATATAATAACAATAATAACGTTTTATATCCAAGGTCTTTTTGATAGGAGTACCCTGTATATGTTAGGTGGCAATCTTATTGCACTTTTCATAGGAGGTACATTAGGGATTATAATTTGCAGAAGGATTAATGATAGGAAGTTTCGTAAACTTATTATTTGTTTATTGTTTATTTTAGGAATGATTAAATTATTGCAACTCATCACATGATTAGAGTATAGAAAATAATCAATCATTAAATAGGAGGGCACACAATGAAATCCAAAGAAGTAAAAAAACAATACAAAACCTCAAATAATCTACAAGCACGTATGCAAATTCATAATCGCTATAGTATGAACAGTTACGGGTGGGGTAGATGGGTTTTCGATCAATATGTATTTCCTTTCGGTATTAAAATATTAGAACTTGGATGTGGTACTGGTGGTCAATGGCGTGGTAAAAAAGAAGTTATAGAAAAAGAATGGGATATAACATTAACGGACCAATCACCAGGAATGTTAAAAAGGGCGCAGGAAAATACAAAGAACCTTAGTCAACATATGACCTATCAGGTTGTCAATGCAGAAGAAATTCCATTCGAAGATGAAACCTTTGATGCTGTGATTGCAAATCATATGATTTATCACATACCAGATAAAGAGAAAGCGATCAAAGAGATGGCAAGGGTAATAAAACCAAAGGGTAAATTATATTGTACGACCTTAGGTATTAACAATATGGTTGAATTAGGTAAGTTATTAACAGCATTTGACCCTCGAATAGATTTCTTAAATCATCATGTTGCTAGACATTTTGGGCTAGAAAATGGTGGTCAAATGCTAAGAAAAGAATTTAAATCCGTTGAGATCAGACGCTATAAAGACGGTTTATTGGTGAAAGAGCCAGATCCACTTTATGAATATATACTTTCTCTTAAAGGTTTTGGCAATACTGTTAAGATCATTGAAGAGAGAGGCAAAGATGCATTTGAAGAATATATATATGGTTTGTTTTATGATAAGGAGCACATCCCTATCACAAAAGATGGTGGGATGTTTATAGCTCGAAAATAAAAAGGAGCGTGAACCTATGGCAGTATTAGTTTGTGGTGGAGCAGGTTATATTGGCTCACATACAGTAGCAGAACTTTTAGATAAAGGTGAAGAAGTTGTTGTCGTTGATAACCTACAAAAAGGACATAGAGATGCCGTATTAGAAGGTGCAAAGCTTTATGTAGGCGATTTAAGAGATGAAGCTTTCATGGACACAGTCTTTACAGAGAACAAAATCGATAGTGTTATTGATTTTGCAGCAGACTCTTTAGTTGGTGAGAGTTGTGTGGAACCTTTAAAATACTATGAGAACAACGTATATGGAACCATGTGTTTACTAAAATCCATGGAAAAGCATGAAGTGAAGAAGATTGTATTCTCTTCAACAGCAGCAACTTATGGTGAGCCTGAAAGTATTCCAATTCAGGAGTCCGATAAAACAGAGCCTAAAAACCCATACGGAGAAACTAAATTATCTGTAGAAAAAATGCTCAAGTGGTGTGATGAAGCTTATAATATCAAGCATGTGGTATTACGCTATTTTAATGCTTGTGGAGCCCATAAGAGTGGTGAAATTGGTGAAGATCATAGCCCAGAATCACACCTAATACCATTAATTTTGCAAGTGCCATTAGGTAAAAGAGAAAAAATATTTGTATTTGGTGATGACTATCCTACTGAAGATGGTAGTTGCATACGTGACTACATCCATGTAACTGATCTAGCTGATGCTCATATCTTAGCAGTAGAAAAATTACGTAAAGACAATACAAGTGCTACATATAACCTTGGCAATGGAAAAGGTTTTTCAGTTAAAGAGGTTATTGAAATTGCTAGAAAAGTAACAGGTCATCCTATACCTGCTGAAATTACTGATCGACGTGCAGGTGACCCAGCAGTATTGATTGCATCATCAGATCGTATTATCGAAGAATTAGGTTGGAATCCTAGATACGATGATTTAGAAACTATTATTGCCTCAGCATGGCAATGGCATAAAAATAATCCAGAAGGCTTCGAGAAATAGGAGGGATAATATGAGCATTCAATTAAATATTGAGAGATTATTGGCTTACGGGTTCAAAAAGAACTTCATATCAGAATGGGATGTCATCCCTACTAGAAATGCCTTATTAGATTTATTACAAGTTGCTGAACCTTATACAGGTGATGACATAATTATCGCAGAAGATACACCAGTGGATATTTTAAATGACATTTTAGATTACTGTGCTGAACAAGGAATCATCGAAGATAATACTACTACTCTTAGAGATTTAATGGATGCGAGAATCATGGGACTTATCATGCCTCGTCAATCAGGAGTAGTTGCACGTTATCAGAATACAACAAAAGAGAAAGGTGTTAAAGAAGCTGTAGATAATTTCTATGCCATGAGTAAAAATTCTAATTATATCCGAATGGATCGTATTGCAAAGAATCTTTATTGGAAAGGGGAAACCCCTTATGGTGATTTAGAGATTACCATCAATCTTTCCAAACCAGAAAAAGATCCAAAGGAAATAGAGAAGGCTAAGTTAATGCCTCAAGCTAGTTATCCAAAATGCCTGTTATGTGTTGATAATGTAGGTTATGCAGGACGACTCAACCATCCTGGTAGACAAAACCACAGAGTACTACCATTAACCCTTAAGGATGAAAGATGGTATTTCCAATACTCGCCTTATGTGTACTATAATGAACATTCCATCATCTTTAATGGTGACCACACACCGATGAAAATTTCTATTAACACCTTCAAGCGTCTTATGGATTTCATTGATACAATACCTCACTACTTTATTGGTTCTAATGCAGATTTACCAATAGTAGGCGGCTCCATCTTAAGTCATGATCACTTCCAAGGTGGTAACCATACCTTCCCAATGGAAGTAGCAGCTGAAAGAGAAAAGTTTGTTCATGATGACTTCAAAGATGTTAGGGCGGCAATCGTGGATTGGCAAATGTCAGTAGTGCGTATAAGCAGTCAAAATAAAGAACAATTAATCACTATGGCAGATAAAATTTTATGTGCTTGGCGTGAATATAGTGATGAGCAAGTGGATATACTATCTCATAGTGGGCAAGATAGTGAAAGAATCCCTCACAACACTATTACACCTATTGCCCGCAGAAACAAACAAGGACTTTATGAAATTGACCTTGTATTGCGCAACAATAGAAGAACAGAAGAATACCCCGATGGTATCTTCCATCCACATCCTCACTTACACCATATTAAGAAAGAAAACATTGGTTTGATAGAGGTAATGGGATTGGCTGTTCTTCCAGGCAGACTTAAAACGGAACTAGAACTCATAAAAGGCATTCTTACAAACAAAGTAGACTTCGAACAATTAAACGACCAAGAGAAAGCTTCTGTAGAAAAGCATCTGCCTTGGATTGATGAAATCAATAAGAAGATCGACAATAACTTATGTGAGGCAGATGCTGAAGCTCTTCTCCAAGATGAAGTAACAGCCAAATTCTCACAAGTGCTAGAATGCGCTGGTGTATACAAAAGAGATGAAAAAGGACAAGAAGCCTTTAGAAGATTTATGGAGTACTTAGGATTTAAATAATATAATAACGAAAAGCGAAGGGTCCCTACTCCTTCGCTTTTTTGTGATAAGACTTGAAATTTACATACGATTAGCTAATATACTTTAATTATACGAATAGATATATAATACGTCAAGAATATTGAATGATTTTAATCTAAGTTCCTCATATCTATAAATCCTCAAATATCGCCTTCACATCAATCATTCCATTCCCAGTTTGCAAATCTTCACCACTACGCAATAAATCCATTGCATTCTCATCAATTAGATTCTTTATCTCCTCCATACTTAAATCAGGATTCTCTGCCATCATCATGGCTACCACACCTGATACTAGTGGAGCAGCCATACTCGTTCCATCCCATGCAGCATAACTACCATTAGGAACCGTACTTAGAATTTTAACTCCTGGAGCAGCTATATCAACACTGGTGCCAAAGTTAGAAAAGTAGGCGGATTTTTGAAGCAAGTTGGATGCAGCTACAGTATAGACACCTTCCAAACCGGCAGGCGTATAAGTATCACAATTTTGTTTATCGTTACCCGATGCAGCCACTACAAAGACATCATGATCTAAAGCATACTTTACAGCCTCAGCTATGAGCACATCTTCCTCTGGACTACCAAGGCTTAGATTAATAATATCAGCTCCTTGCTCAACTGCATAGACAATGGCCTCAGCGATAATATCAGAGAAACCTTGACCCTTAGCATCTAAGGCTTTAATAGGAATAATCGTTGCACCTAAAGTTCCTACAACACCTGCAATACCTTCTTCATTATTGGCTTCAGCAGCAATGATACCAGCTACATGGGTGCCATGCCAGTTATCATCCATAGGATCATTATCATCATTAATGAAGTCATAGCCTAAATCCTTATCAACACGATTAACTAGATCAGGATGATTATAGTCTACTCCGGTGTCGATGACAGCAATCTGAATATCATCCTTTTGATCAATAAGTTCCCAGACTTCATAAGCCCCAGTTGTATAAAGATTCCATTGAGATTTGGCACCAGGGTCATTAACTCCTAAATCTCTTGTTTCAATGGCATCAATGACAAATTTTTTACCGATAGAAATCTTAGCGATAGGTTGAACAATACCAACTTTAAGGTTATTATTTTCATTTCTTAAACGTTCCAATCGTCTATTAATTGTTCTACTATCATCATTTATTTTATTGTTCTCTTCATTCATCAAATTTTCTTCTGTAGTAACCACGCATCCACTAAAGGAAAGAACACCTGCTAACAATAAACTTATAATTGGTTTCATCATCAATAACGCCTCCTAACAGTTATCCTATAAACAATATATTAAATAAAGGTACCAAGGTCAATACAATGGAACTATATGTAATAAAGAGTTAAACGTGCCAACACATTTCCATCACATAAGAGGTATTATACAAATTGATACCCAAAAAGAAAATTGAATCTTGCATCCTAGACGCCTTTATTTATAATAAAATTAAGGTAGATACTTTGAAATAATACAAAGGAGTGACAGAATGAAGCAACCCAACATACTCTTTATCTTATCCGATGATCAAGGAGCCTGGGCTATGGGGTGTGCAGGTAACGATGAAATCATAACTCCCAATCTTGATCAATTAGCCAAAGAAGGTATCCTTTTTAATAACTATTTTTGCACCTGTCCAGTATGCTCACCTGCTAGAGCATCCATATTAACAGGGCGTATACCATCTCAGCATGGTGTCCACGACTGGATCAGTTCTGGGAACATTAACTTTGAAGACTTATCGGAAGACATGAAAAAGAATCGAGCGTTGATAAAAGAAACAGTACCCATGAAGTACTTGGAAGGACAACCAGCCTATACAGACTACTTAAAACAAGCAGGCTACACCTGTGGTATCAGCGGTAAATGGCATCTTGGTGATAGCATCACGCCACAGAAAGGTTTTGATTACTGGGAAGTCATAGCCAAGGGTGGATGTAACTATTATCAATCAGAGATTATTAAAGACAATGAAGTTGTCTATGGTGAGAAGTACATAACAGATATGATTACGGATAACGCTCTTAACTTTTTACAAAGGGAGAAGGAGAATAACCAACCCTTTTATTTAAGCGTTCACTACACAGCACCTCATTCACCATGGAACAAAGAGAATCATCCAGATGAGGTTTGGCAGCTTTATGAAGATTGTGCCTTTGATTCAGTTCCTAATGTACCTCAGCATCCTTGGCTCATTGATGCTTTTAAGTCTTTAGGAGGTGAGAAAAGAAAAGAAGCCTTAAGAGGGTATTATACAGCAGTTACAGCAATGGATAGAGGGATAGGAAGGTTACTTGATAAGTTGGATGAACTCGACATAAGAGAGAATACACTTATCATCTTCACCAGTGATAACGGTATGAACATGGGACATCATGGTGTTTTTGGCAAAGGCAATGGAACTTTCCCATTAAATCTTTATGATTCCTCAGTGAAGGTACCTATGATCATGAGCTTACCAAAGAAAGAAAATGGTAATAGCACCTGTGAAACCATGCTAAGCCATTATGATATCATGCCTACACTATTGGATTACTTAGGTTTAGACATGACTTCCTGTGAGGGGTTACCAGGTAAGAGCTTTGCATATCTATTAGGTGATGAAGATGGAAAGAGTATAGATCATCATGAAGAAGTAATCATCTATGATGAATACGGTCCAGCTCGTATGATCCGTACAAAAGAGTGGAAATACATTCATCGTTACCCCTATGGACCTCATGAACTTTATGATCTTGTAAATGATCCTGAAGAAAACAACAATCTGATAGATGATACCAGTAAGGAGAATATGCTTCAACAATTGAGACACCAATTAAGAACCTGGTTCTTGAAATATACCATTCCAGCAATGGATGGAAGATATGAACCTGTTACGGGGAATGGACAAATCAATCAATTAGGAAGTGCTACAGACACTTTCTTATAGGAAGGAATTATATTTCTAAGAGTAGATTTAAATGAGATGGAAAAGAAGCTATAGATATTGTCAAATCAGTATTTATAGCTTTTTCTAGTTCAGTTATGGGATGTGGTGTATAATAGAAAATAACAAGTAATAACCATTGGGGGGTTATAATGTTAAAGAATAAGAGTCTATATTTTAAATTACTATTCAATCTACTCATTTTAATGATCATCATTACACTAACAACGGGAGCTCTTAGTTACTATCTGATAAGCAGTGCCTTAAAGCAAAATGCCTATGATTATAATACGGAAGTTCTCTATCAGACCAAACAGGTGACAGACGTTATATTAGATGAGATATCTAAAATGGCATTAGAGCTTACAGTAAGCCAAGATATAGAAAGGCTTATACTAGCACCTTGGTCCATTGAAGATAATTACAACCAATTAAAGAATATTACTTCTCTACTGGAAAATCGGCTACAAATCTTTAATTATATCTATTCCATTTATATCTATGATGAGACAAATAATCGAGTCATAACTGATATAGGTATAACGGACTTAGATGTATTCAGTGACAGAGGTTTTATAGAAGCGAATATGAATGATGATAACTTCTATTACTGGACATCAAGTAGAACATTATATAAAACGACCCATGTATCCAACGAAGTCATCAGTTTAGTCATGAGTCTACCATTAAGCAGTACTAATACCAGAGGGATGCTGGTCATTAATATTGACCAGAAAGCAGTCTATGACGATTATATCAATATTAATAATGAAAAATTAGGTAACATTCATGTTATTGATGATAATGATAATATTATTTTTTCTAAGGATGATAAGCAGATTATATCAAGTTTAAAGACCATTAACCAGCATATTCAACAAGGAGAGACAGGTAGTTTCATTGTTAAAGATGGTAGAGATAATAACTTCGTATCCTCTATACAAGGAGATAATGGCTGGAAATACATTAGTATTATGCCTTATAATCAAGTATTCAAAAACGCTTTGATAGTCATCAAAATTACACTAACCATCTGTTTTATTTGTCTTTTGCTAGGTATTGCTTTAGCTTTATTTGTCTCAAAGAAATATTATAGCCCTATTCGTAAACTGACAGAAGATATATTGGATTTACGAAAAGATGGGGTGGATATGGACAAGGATAAAGACTTCAATGAGCTAGGGTATATAAAGGGGTCCTTTGATTGTCTTTGTAAAGAGAATGAACAGATTAAACTTCAATTCGAGCAGAATGAGTTGATTTTAAAAGAATATTTTTTACTAAGTCTTATTAACGGAAATGTAACAGATGAATCAACCATTATCCATGATTTTGACTATTACAATATTCCTATGACTTTACAAGGTTATGTTGCTATGGTTTTAAAGATTAATCATATGAATCAAGGAAAAACAGCTAAAGAGCAGAACTTAACACGTTATAAGATTAAGTTACTCTGTGGGGAATGCATACAAGAAGTAACAAAGGGTATCGTTATAGATACTAGCCTTGATAACTATGTGCTGATTCTTAATCTGGATCAGGTAACAGAGAAAAAGGCTATGGAAGATATTTGCCATAGTGTAGCTGAAGCAGTCAGCAGTAGAGTCAAGCAACAAGTTCAATGTGAGACATTTATAAGCATTGGGTCCTATTATGAATCGATAGAGGATATTAGTCTTTCCTTAAAAGAGGCAGAAAGAAACCTAGAGTATAAATGTTTAGTGGCAGGAGAAAATGTAATCTCTCACGGAGAAGATAAATTTCTTCAAAGAAGAAGCAAAGACATACAGAAGTTCGAGAAGGAAAGTAAACAACTTCTTTACAGCATCAAAAAAGGAAAGAGTAGCTGTGAACAGGTTGAAGTTGAACCCATGCTAGAAGAACTGTTAAGAAGTAAATCCATTAGTGTACAGCATAAATACTTCCTCCTTATGCGTTTAATCAACCAGCTCATTACTTTAATAGTAGAGCTCAATGGCGATATTGATACCATCTTTCATTCTAACTTAAACCTCTATACCGAATTTGGGCAACTGAGGTCATTAGAAGAAATTAAAGAATGGTTCAATCAAGCCATCAGTAACCTACAAGATTTCATTAGCCAAAAACAAGATAATCAAAACGTTGAGTTAATTAATCAGATTAAAGCATATATGCAGGAACATTATACAGAGCCTCTCACATTGGATATCATCAGCGATGAGTTTCATATAAGTAGAAGCTACTTCAGTAAACTCTTCAAAGATCAAATGAATACCACCTTCTTAAACTACCTGAATGAGATACGCATCGAGAAGGCAAGTACCTTATTAATAGAAACAAAAGATAACATCGTGGAAATAGCAGAAAAGACAGGCTACTTAAACAAGCAAAACATCATCAGAGCATTCAAAAAATACTACAACATGACCCCAACAGAATATAGAAAAAAAATGAAAGAATAGAAAAAGGGATTCATCTACACCACGTAGAGAATCCCTTTTTGATACGATTTTATACGCATAATAAGAAATGATACCATCAAAAAAGCCAATATAATCCCCATTAGATAAATAGAATCTTGAGAGCTAACTGTCATGAAATCTATAATAATACCATCACATGCAATCATCGTTCTGACATTTACAGTAACTTCAATTCAAAAATTTGCCTAATCGATACAGAGAGTATGTAAGGTGTTCTATGGAGCAGTGAGCCACGGATGGCGAACCTGGCTGTCTAAGACATGGACGTCTTTCCAGCCAGCGTAATAGAATTCCTTATATACTCGACCGTATAAAGTGGTAATCGTCATTTGGAGTTAAAGAAAGGGGATAAGTATGAATGGCTTAACAACGGTAAAGAAAAAATCATCTAAGACCAAAAGCAATCGATCATTATTAGCCTACATATGGTTTCATCGCTATTTATATCTACTATTAGTACCAGGTATCATCTATTATATTATTTTTCATTACATACCTATGTACGGTGCTACCATTGCATTCAAAGACTTCAATATTATGAAGGGTATCATCGGTAGTCCATGGGCAGGATTCAAACACTTTGAGTATCTATTTTCATTAAATAAGTTCTTTCAAGTATTTAAGAATACTATCATCATCAGTTTAATGAGGTTAGTTTGTGGTTTCCCTGCACCCATCATTGTTGCATTACTTCTTAATGAACTATCCAAGATGAAATTTAAAAAAGTTATTCAGACAGTTGTCTATTTACCTCATTTTATTTCCTGGGTCATCTTTGGTGGTATGTTAGTTACCATTCTCTCAGCAGAAACAGGTATAGTCAATATGATCATCGTGGCACTGGGTGGTGAACCTATCGGTTTCTTAACAGACCCAGAATACTTCAGATGGACTCTCGTATGGACAGCCATCTATAAATGGTTTGGTTGGAATACAGTTATCTATATGGCAGCGTTGTCTGGTGTTGATACCCAGCTCTATGAAGCAGCTGTTATCGATGGTGCTAATAGATGGCAAAGAATATGGCATATAACCTTACCATGCATTAAAGGTACCATTGTAGTCTTGTTAATCTTACGTATAGGTAATTTAATGCAAGCAGGATTTGAACAAATCTATGTCCTATACAACCCAGCTGTATATAGAGTATCGGATATCCTTGATACCTATGTCTATCGACTTGGTTTATCAGAAGGTAAGTTCAGCTTGGCAACAGCCATAGGTCTCTTTAAGTCTGTCATTAACTTTGTACTTTTAATATCAGCTAACAAAATAGCCCGTATGATGGAACAACCAGGGATTTATTAGAGGGGAGGAAAAAAGATGAAAGAACGTAGCATTGGCAATAGAATCTTTAATACCATTAACGTCATTGTATTAACCATACTGGCATTAGCTACACTATATCCCTTCTGGGAAGTCTTAGTATCCTCCATCAGTTCTTATGAGGGGTACCTAGCAACAGATTATCATATCTTACCTACAGAAGTGGATTTAACGGCATACAAATACATTTTCAGAATGGAAGGGTTATGGTCTTCCTATGGTGTCACCATTTTTATTACAGTAGTAGGAACACTCATCAATATGCTTCTAACCATAACAACAGGATATGTATTATCCAAAGAAGACTTAAAAGGAACCAAGATCATTATGTTCCTTATCGTTTTTACCATGCTCTTTAGTGGTGGATTGATTCCTTCCTACATGGTTGTTAAAAATCTAGGAATTATGAATACCGTATGGGCATTAATCATGCCAACAGCTATATCTACTTATAACTTGATCATTATGAAGAATTTCTTCATGTCAATACCAAAGAGCATAGAAGAATCAGCTATTATTGATGGCTGTACGGATATAGGCGTACTTTTCAAGATCGTTATTCCATTATCCATGCCAGCCATAGCAACGATCAGTCTCTTTTATGCGGTATACCATTGGAATGATTATTTTCAAGCAGTTTTATACATCACTAATAGAGAGAAGTGGCCTCTACAACTCTTTCTTCGCTCCATGCTTTTTGAAAATGAAGCCAGTAGCATGAGTGGAGGGGATGACCCTTACCTCTTAGGAACGCCCATCAAAATGGCAGCTGTTATGGTAGCACTTATCCCGATTATCAGTACTTATCCATTCTTCCAAAAGTATTTCGTTAAAGGGGTTATGATAGGGTCGGTTAAAGGTTAAGTTGTAGAAAACAAAACCATGTCCTTTAAATAGCTAATGATGCTATAATAATGTAAAAGAAGGACAGGTGGTTTTGATATAGATATGAAGTTCATAATAAGGTATTAATGAAAGGGGAGTTACATATGTCAATGAGAAAGCTAATAGCAATCTTATGTGTATTTGTATTGACCGTGGGAATTTTCGGGGGATGTGCTAGTGATGATGAACAACCATCATCTAGTAATAGTGAGAAGAAATCCGATACAAAGAGTGAAAGTAAGGGTGAAGAAAAGCCTTATGAATTATCCTTTTTATTCTTAGGGGATGATGCGGCTAAGAGTGTCAATGCAGACAACGATAGAGTTGTTAAAGAAATGAGCGAGCGTTTAGGCGTTACTTTCCAATTTAGAAGTGTACCAGAGGGCGGTTACGAAAAGATTAATATTGCCATTGCATCTGGTGACCTTCCAGACGTCGTTAACAGCAGTTATCCCAATGCTGCAGTGAGTCAGTGGATCAGAGATGGTGTTATCCTTCCTATCAATGACTACTTTGATATCATGCCAACTGTTAAAGAACAATGTGAACGCGAATCATGGACAGCTGTTGATGGTCAATACTATGGCTATCCCTTCATCGCTCAAAAAGGCATTACCAATTCAAACATCGTTGTCAGAGGGGATTGGATGGAAGAGCTAGGTATTGAGGAACCACAGACATTAGATGAATTCCATGATATGTTACTTAAGTTTAGAGCGGATAAAGATACATACGGTATTAGTGGAGCAAAACCAATCGGTAACTTTGCCTGGGTATTCCATGCTTACGGATTAGAATATGCAGATTGGTCATTAGATGTTGATAGTAATGTTATCCCTAAATTTGAAGACCCATCTTTCAAACTTGGTATGGAGTACTTAAAGACTTTATGGGATGAAGATCTTATTGATAAAGAGTTCATGTTAAATGATAACAAGATGAAAGAAGAAAAATGGTACCAAGGTAAGGTAGCAGTTGTTGATTTACCATTATACCGTCATGTATCTCGTCATGAAGGTAACTTACAAAAAGTTGATCCTAATGGTAAGTTAACGTACATCGCACCACCAGCGGGTCCAGAAGGTAATCGTGGTTTTGCAGGAGAAGGAAAGAGTGGTATGCTGACAGCTATTACAGCAGCTTGTGAACAACCAGAAAAAGCAGCAGCTTTTATTGAATTACTTGTATCACCAGAAGGCAGAGATCTATTAACATTAGGTATAGAAGGCGTTCACTATACAAAAGATGGTGACACCATTAACTATAACCTAGAAGAACGTGAAAAAGATAACTTTGCCTCAAACGGTTGGTCCCATTTCCTAGCATGGGGTACAGTGACATGGCCACTAGCTTCCAATTATCTACCACAAATCGAACCTAACAGAGAAAGAGCCTTAGACTCCGTAGACTTCGCATCCCAATACCAAATGGGCAACCTTGTACCACTCAAAACAGAATCCGAAATCGAATTCAAAGGTCTATTGGACGAAATCTACAACGAAAAATTCATCATGATGCTAACAGGAGAAGTAACCATCGACGAAGGCATCACAAGCCTTAGCGAAGAATGGAGAGACCAAGGCGGCGACCAAGTCCTAGCAGAAGTACAAAAGATCTACGATAGTTTAAAATAATAGCTAATACAAATATAGTTATGGGGATGATAGGTATAAAATACTTATCATCCTCTTCTCTTTTCCCAACTAAATTTTAAAATAGAATATTTAACTCAATCACCCAACACCGAAAGCATGTAAGGTATTCTATAGAGCAGCGAGCCAAGGATGGCGAGCCCAGCTATAAAGACATGGACGTCTTCCTAGCTGGCGAATAGAATGCCTTACATGCTTGACCGTGTGCAATTTATTTAAAGGTTATTTTACAATTTAGTCATTTCCTTATCTTTCATAAACATGTATAATAAATAAGGTGAATCATATGATATAAATAACGCGATCATATGAAGTGAAATTTAGGAGGTAAAAGAATGGGTTTTATACAATTTGAAAAACCTGCACAAGGTGAAGAAATCGCAATCATGACAACTAATCATGGTACATTAAAAATTCGTCTCTTTGAAGAGCAAGCACCAAAGACAGTAGAAAACTTCAAAACACATGTAAAAAACGGTTACTATAACGGTTTAATCTTCCACCGTATTATCAAAGACTTCATGCTTCAAGGTGGAGACCCAACAGGAACAGGTATGGGTGGCGAAAGTATTTGGGGTAAAGCATTCCCAGATGAGTTCAGCGAAGAAGTACTCAACTTCAGAGGAGCATTATCCATGGCAAATAGTGGTCCTAACACAAATGGCAGTCAATTCTTCATCGTTCAAAAAGATAGCGTAGAAGAACAAATGCTAGGACAATTAAAAGGTGCTAGTTTCCCAGATGAAGCAGTCGAAGCCTACAAAGAGCATGGTGGTACACCATGGTTAGACTTCAGACATTCTGTATTTGGTCAAGTATTTGAAGGTATGGACATCGTCGATGCAATTGCTAACGTTAAAACTGGTGTACAAGATAAACCAGTTGAAGACGTTGTCATAAAAAAACTTGAAATAGTAGCTTACGAAGGATAAATAACCTGAATCATGATATAAATACGAATTTAGGTTAAAGGAGAGGATGAAACCTATGCAAAACATCATAGCATTTATGCTTTGTATCGTTCTAACATTCTCTACAACAGGTTGCGCTAGTGATAACGGTACAGTAGAAGAATTAAATATTGATGCTGGAGATTACACCAAGCAAATGTCACTACCAGAGGATGGAGAAGAAATTGCTATCATGCATACCAATCATGGTGATATTTATATTAAGCTCTTTGAAGAAAAAGCACCAAAATCAGTAGAGAACTTTAAAACTCATGCTACAAATGAATACTATAATGGCATTACATTTCACAGAGTAATCAAAGATTTCATGATTCAAGGTGGTGATCCAACAGGAACAGGTGCCGGTGGTGAAAGTATCTGGGGTGAGCCCTTCGAAGATGAGTTCAGTAAGGATTTATTGAATTTCAGAGGTGCATTATCCATGGCGAATGCTGGACCAGGTACCAATGGTAGTCAATTTTTTATTGTTCAAGCACCACCTTTAGATGAGCAAACCTTAGAGTCCATGAAAGCCAGTGGTTACCCAGAAGATGCTCTTAATATTTATAGAGAAATCGGTGGTACACCATGGTTAGACTTCAGACATTCTGTATTCGGTCAAGTATTTAAGGGTATGAACATCGTAGACGAAATTGCAGCAGTAGAAGTTGGAGACAATGATAAACCCGTTGACGATATTATCATCGAGAGTATTGAGATTGTGGAATGGAAAGAGTAAAACTATAAGAAATATTCCTGTTTAATGCATTTAGACAGGGATTTTTTTCGTGGTGCAATCATCTTGTGATGACAGTGTAAAGGGTATATTACATTTGTATTACATTACGAGCTGTCTATTGAAAATTTAACCAATTTATTTTATAATACATTATGCCAAGGTTGGCAAAATATATCTGTTACAATAATATTACATAAGGCTAAGTTTTATTGACTGGAAAAATATGCTTTGCTATAATTATTGTAAACTATGTGGTAAAAATAACCACATGGGATAAATAAAATATAATTTAGAGGAGGAAAAACGCTATTATGAAAAATTTCAAAAAAGTACTTGCTTTAGTTTTAGCACTTTCAATGGTCTTATCTTCAATGACAGCATTTGCTGCAGAAGTTGATAACACTACTGAAGCGGAAGTACTAAATTCATTAGGTTTATTTGATGGTGTTAATCCAGACGAATTTGATCCAAATCTTGAGGGTGACGTTACAAAAGGTGACGCTCTTATCATGATGTCACGTATTTTTAATTGGGATGTTGAATCTACTAAAGGTGAAGAAATCCCATTTACTGATGTTGAGTCTTGGCAAGTAGACGCTGTTACATATGCATATGTAAATGGCATTACTGTTGGAGACGGTGGCGAATTACTTGTTCAAGAAATGACATCTAAGCAATTAGTTACTTTAGTATTAAGAGAATTAGGTTACGAAAGTGCTTATGCTTGGGATCATGCTATTGAGTTAGCTTTAGCTGAAGATTTATTAACTGCTACAGAAGTTCTTGCAGCTGATGAAGTAGCTATTAGAGATAACTTAGTAGGCGTTTGCTATAACTCATTAACAGCTGTTCCTCAAGACGCAGAAGCAACTGTTCTTGAAGCATTAGTTGAAGAAGGTGCTGTTGAAGAAGATGCAGCAGTAGCTAGTGGTTTAATGGAAGAGCCAGCTCCAGAAGTATTTGAAGTAGCTTCAGTTGAGCCTCTTAGTTTAGTTCAAACATTAGTAGTATTTACTGCTGACGTTGATGACGATACTGTAGATGCTGATGACTTCGAATTTGATGGTGACGAAGCTTTAGATTTTGAAGTTAAAGACGACAACAAATCTATCGTTGTAACTCATACAGAGATTGAAAACGGTGCAAAGGTTGACGTTGAGATCGCTAACATCGATGATGCTGAAGGTACAAGCGTTGAAGATACAGAATTAGAAGATGTATACTACTTAGACAAAGAATTCCCAGAAGTAGTTGATGTTGAAGTATTCGGTGATAGAGAAATCAGAATCGTATTCAGCGAAATGATGGAATCTATTATTTCATCAACAGCTAATAAAGACTTATCTGATGAGTTTGATTCAGATGGTAATTTCGATACTGACTTAGCTGAAATCGAAGAAGATGGTTTTACTGTTTACAAAGAGAGCGGTAAAAAAGCTGGTATCAAAGAAGTAAGACGTAATCCTAACGATTACAATGCTGTAGATATTACTTTATCTGCTGATTTAAATGATGGTGAAACTTACACAATTAAAATTGATGCAGACGTAGTTGATTTTGCTGGTTACGGAATGTATGATGAAGTAACAGTTGATGTAGAGTTAATTACTGTTGCACCAGAAGTTGTAAGTTATGATGTTGATTCATCAACAGAAGTAACTTTAACTTTCGATAGAGATATTACTGTAGCTGATAATGCTGTAGCTAATTTCTATCATACAAACTCTAAAAATGATGTTGATGTTGCACCTACTGCTGATGGTACGGATTTAACATTAACATTTGATGAAGATGATGAATTACCAGAAGGTACTGCATACATCTATTTAGAAGAAGATTCTATTGAAGATTTATATGGAAATGCAATTGGTACTATTAAAGTAACAATTGAAAGAGAAGAAGATACTACTGCACCAATCGTTGTAGATGTTGAGCAAGTTGATGGTGATGATGCTGAAAATAAATATTTCAAAATCACTCTTGATGAAGGCGATACATCAGATTCAGCTGAAGATGAAGATATCTACACTGTAACTGATGAAGATGGTGATGAAGTAGATGTACGTAGAGCAACTTTAAATTCTGATGGTGATGAAATCACAGTTGAATTAAGAGATGAAGTAACTGGGGAAATTACAGTTGTTATCGATGGTCTTGAAGATAACGAAGGTAATGACATGGAAAAATCAGAATTCACTTTAGAAATGTCTGATGAAATTAGCCCAGATCTTGCTGCAACAGAAGTAACTTATTATACTGTAGATGGCGATTTAGTTGTTAATGTTGCATATGAAAAAGAAATGGCTGAAGATGGTGAGTTCTCAGTAACTGATGAATCTAAATACCAATTCAAAAAAGGTACATCAAATGCAACTTTATATGATGCTGATAGTGATATTGAAGATGTTGACATTGAATTAAGTGATGAAGGTGATGTAGTAACAATCACTATTCCTAACAAAGATAATGATGACTTCTTTAATGCAACAACAGGTCTTGCTGCAAATAGTGGTAACTGGAAATTAATCATTGCTAGAGTAGCAGATGCTTCAGGTAATGAAACAAAATCATTGACAGAAGAATTAGCTATTGCAGGTGGTGCAACTTCAGTGAAACTTGTTGATGATGATAAATATGAATCAACAACTGAAAACTGGGTTCGTGCAATTTCATCAACAGAAATCGAAATTAAAATCGATGGAAAAGTTGATGTAGATGCTGATGATTTCGAATTATACTATGGTTCAGATGTTGCTTCTCAAAAGCTTGATATCAATGTAAATGATACTTATGATGATGGCGATACTGTTGTTACATTAGAACTTGATGATTATGATCTAAATGCTGATGGTACTGTAACTATTAACAATACTGATTATGCTTTAGTATTAGATATAGCAGACCATGGTAATACTATTGATACAGTAAATGAGTATGATGTACCAGTAGAAACATATGATAAATTAACTGTATATGATTTCATCGATCCTGAATTTGATGAAGATGCAACTAAAGATTTAGTTATCGCTACTTTTGATAATACTGTAACAGTTACTCAAGGAACGGAAGTTGCTTTAGTTACAACTGGTACTTCTGTAACTGTAGGTGATACACAAAACAAGCAAGTAGTAACTCATAACAGCAATACTGCTGTTAAATACACACTTGTATTTGATGAAGAAGTTGAGTTTGAAAATGCTTTAGGTTTAACAGATATCAAAGTTGAATTTGATGGTGATGAATTAAAAGCAGATGTAGACTATGACGTTGTTAGTTCTTCAGTAAATAGTGTTGAGTTATATATTTACTTAGCTACTGATGTAAATGATTCTGCTGGTAGATATTATATTACTGTAGAAGATGCTGATTTCTTAGGTGATAGAGATGGTTCTGAAGAAACAGTTAACTATGTAGAAGATTTCACTTTCGATTTTGATATTGAAGTTGTTGATCCTACAGAAGCAACTGGTTTAACAGTAACTGCAACAGCTAATGGTGCTGTCTATGATTTAAGTGTTGATGAAACACTTACTCAAGGAAATGTATTCTTATACATGATTGGTAGCGCTAGTGATGTACCAACTGTAGGAGAAGATGTATCTACTTGGAATTCATTAACTGGTGCAACAGCTAATGCTGGTGACTATGTAATAGTTGTTGAAGCTCAAGTTGATTCAAATACTGGTATAGAAGAAGTTGTAAAAGCTGGTGTTCTTGAAATACAGTAATTCCATAATATGAATAATAAAAAGTCGATCCTTTAGGGTCGACTTTTTTTGTGGCTCTTTTTCTGTAATCAACTATTAACATCATTGTAACACTACATAAATTGACTGGTAATCATTACCTTGTTATAATTGATTTAAATGGTAAATTAAACCATGTAGATACAGAACAATAACTTAGAAGGAGGAACAATCTTATTATGAAGAGATTTAAGAAAGTTCTGGCTTTGCTCTTGGTGATTTCAATGCTTTGCCCTTCATTAGCAGTTTATGCTTCTGGTAGTGTTGAACATACAAGTGAAGCCAAAGTACTCAATTTACTAGGTTTATTTCAAGGTGTTAATCCAGACAAATTTGATCCTGATCTTGAAGGTGACTTGACAAAAGGTGATGCTTTAATCATGATGTCACGAATATTTAATTGGGATCTAGAATCTACTAAAGGAAAGAAAATACCTTTTACTGATGTGGAACCTTGGCAAGTGGATGCTGTTACATATGCCTATGTCAATGGTATTACTCTAGGAGATGGGAATAAATCACTCATACAAGAAATGACTGTGAAGCAGTTGGTAACATTAGTTTTAAGAGAATTAGGCTATAAGAGCAACTATGCCTGGGAAAATGCTTTAGAATTAGCTTTAAAAGAAGACTTGTTAACATTTGAAGGTATTCTTGATGCAGAAGATGAAGCAATAAGAGATGATTTAGTAGGGGTTTGTTATCAAGCATTAATGGCTGTACCTCAAGGTGAAAAACTAACTGTTATCGAAATATTGATTGAAGAAGGGGTTGTAGATGAAGATATAGCAGTTGATGCTGGTCTGATAGAAGAGCCCGAGCCTGAAGAGTTTGAAGTATTAGATATAGAACCTATAAGCTTAGTCCAAACTTTAGTAGAATTCACCTCTGATGTTGATGATGATAGTTTAGATACAGATGACTTTGAAATTGATGGTGATGATGCATTGGATGTTGAACTAGAAGATGATCGAACAGTTTTAGTCACTCATGAGAAAGTCTCCAATGGATCAAAAGTGAGTGTTGAAGTTGATAATGTTAAGGGGATGGATGGAGAAGAAGCAGATGCTGTAGAAGATGAAAGTGTTCACTATTTGGATAAGGAATTTCCAGAGGTTGTTGACGCTGAAGTATTTGGAGAAAGAGAAATTAGAGTTGAATTCAGTGAAATGATGCAGTCTTTTAAAACAGATCTAGCTGATGAATTTGATGGTACAGATCATCAGTTTAATGTAGAGTCATCTGAGTTTGATGAAGACGGCTTTACTGTATACAAAGAGAATGGCAAAAAAGCAGGGATTAAGGCAATCCATAGAAATCCTAATAATTACAATGCTGTAGATATTACCATGTCATCGGATTTAAATGATGATGAAACATATACCATTAAGATCGATGCTGACTGTGTTGATTTTGCAGGTTACGGCATCTATGAAGAAATTGAAGTGGATGTAGAGTTATTAACTGATGAACCAGAAGTTGTTGACTACGATGTTGAATCAGCTACAGAAATTACATTAATATTTAATAGAGATATACAGCTAGAAGGTTCTAAAGATGATTTCTATCATACCAATACAAGCAATAAAGTTAAAGAATTACCACAAGTCGATGGTAAGGAGTTAACATTAACTTTTTATGATAGTGATAAGCTGCCAGAAGGCATCGGATATATTTATATTGAAGAAGATGCAATCGAAGACCTATACGGTAATGCGGTGGATACTATCAAAGTCGTTATTGAGAGAGAAGAAGATAAGACACCACCTATAGTCAGTGATATTGAGCAGGTAGATGGTGATGATGATGAAAATAAATACTTTGAAATTACATTTGTCGATAGTGATTTAGATGAAGATTCAGCAACGGATAAAGATACGTATATAGTCTATGATGAGGATGACGATGAAGTTGATATTAGAAGAGTAACCCTTGATGATGATGGTGATAAAGTTACTATCGAATTGAAAGATGAAGTATCTGGTGAAATAACACTTTATATAGACGGTCTTGAGGATACAGAGGGGAACGATATGAATAAATCCAAGTTCACCTTTGACATGAATGATGAAATAAGACCAAAATTAAAGAATACAAAAGTTACTTTCCATGAAGTTGATGATGATCTTGTGATACGAGTAGAATATGAGAAAGAAATGTCAGATGATGGTGAATATTCTGTCTTAGAACCTTCCAATTATCAATTAGTAGATGGTAATAAGTTATACGACGTTGATGATGATATTGAAGATGTTGACTTAGAATTAAGTGATGAAGGCGATGTGGTTACAATAACCATTCCAGAAGATGATGAGAATGATGTTTTCTGGGGTATTCTTCACGAAGATTGGGAATTAGTCATTGCTAGAGTAGCAGATGTATCAGGCAATCTGACCAAAGAATTAACCTATGCATTTGATATAGAAGGTGGAGACGATACGGTTAAACTTGTTGACGATGATGATTACAATGGGCCTTGGGTACGTGCCATTTCTTCGGAAATCATTGAAGTAAGAATTGACGATTATGTTTCTGTAGAAGATGATGATTTCAAGCTTTATTATGATTATGTCAATGATAATAGAGAGCTTGATATTAATATCAATGAAGATTATGATGATGGTGATACAATCGTTGAAATTGAGATTGATGATTATGAAATCAATGCCGATGGAACGGTTACCGTTGATGAGGATGATGGTCCTGAGGAATTAATCTTATGTATCGCTGCAGAAAAAGAAAATAATGGCGACTATATACCTGCTGAAACCGTCAATGATTTAGACACACCATTAGCACCGTATCCTAATCTAGAAGTATATGATTTCATAGAGCCAGAATTTGATGATGATGCAACAGAAGATTTCGTTGTTGATGGTTCTGGCAGCAACGCTGTATCACAAGGAACGGAGGTTGAAGTTAGTGTTATAGAATATAATGGTTATATTCAACCTACGTCAGATAATTTTGATACTCAAGTCAGGGTTGATGGTAATCAAGCATATGTTGTCTACACCCTTGTATTTAATGAAAATGTGGAATTTAATAATCAATCCATAGGAAAAACTGATTTTGAAATTGAATTTGATAATGATAACCTTAAAGCAGGCAGCGAATACGATGTGGTAACCTTTAATGATAGTAACATGGTTGAAATCCATATTTACCTTGATGGTAATGATGCAGATGATTATGATGGTAGATATTATATCACCGTAGAAGATGCTCAATACTTAGGTGATAGAGATGATAATGAATCTGCAACGAATTACGTTGAAGACTTTACATGGGATTTCGATATTTCAATTGAAACAACAGATATTGCAGGAAGTTTAACGGTGACAGCAGCAGATGATGATCAAAGTTCTGATCATACTGTAATTTCTGTTGAAGAACAAATAGGTTACTATAACGATCTTAAATACCTTTTAAGTGAAATGGATGTGGATCTTATTCCATACGAGGGAATGGTTGTGGTTGGTGCAAAAGCATTACCCTCTGATGGTATCATTGAAGCCGAGAGTGGCCAGTATGTATTAGTCTTTGAGGTTGATCAAAATGATAAAGTCATAAGGTATGGAAAAACCATTGCCGTTGTAGAAATTGAAGATGCAGGAACTTTAAACGTGACTGCATCAGATGATAATGATAATAATACCCATACAGTCCTTAGTGTCCAAGAGACACTGGGGGCTGGTAATAAGTTTGTATACTTAGTGAGTGATGAGAGTTTCACAGAATTACCTTACTTGGGAATGGAAGCCTTAGATACTTGGAGTAACTTACCGTCTGATGGTAGTATAGAGGCTACAAATGGGGACTATGTATTAGTGGTTGAAGTAGATTCAAGTAACGAAGTAGTCCGATATGGAATAACCAATGCAGTTGTAGAGGTAGAAGCTGCAGGAAGTCTAACTGTAACGGCATCAGATGATGACGATAATAATACACATACTATTATCAATGTCTCCGAAGAACTAGGAAACGGTAATAATCTAGTCTACACTGTAAGTAGTAATGTTTATTCAGAATTACCATACTGGGGAATGGAAGCTTTAAATGAGTGGGATGACCTACCAGCTAATGGTAGTATAGAAGCTGACAATGGAGATTATGTATTAGTCGTTGAGGTAGATTCAAATAATAAAGTAGTAAGATACGGTATAGCTAATGCCATTGTGGAAGCTGAAGTAGCAGGAAGTTTAACGGTGACAGCTTTAGACGATGAATCTAATAGTACCCATACAGTCATAACTGTGGAGGAAGAGTTAGCTGATGGTAATAAGTTAGTATATATTGTCAGTCAGTCACCTTTCGATGAATATCCCTATTGGGGTATGGAAGCCTTAACTGAATGGAGTGATTTACCATCCAGTGGAAGTATAGAAGCAAACAATGGTGACTTTGTATTGGTTATTGTAGTAGATTCAAGTAATAAAGTAGTAGCTTATGGAAGAACCATAGCCGTTGTAGAAGTAGAAGAAGCAGGAAGTCTAACAGTGACAGCTTCAGATGATAATACCAATAACACACATACCATAATAACAGTTGAAGGAGTATTAGGTGATGGTCATAAGCTGGTATATGATGTAAGCCAGGATAGCTTTACAGAGTATCCATATCTAGGGATGGAAGCATCAGTACTATGGGAAGACTTACCCACTGATGGAAGTATAGAAGCTGCCAATGGAGAATATGTTTTGGTCGTAGAAATAGATGGATATAATAAAGTAGTCAAGTATGGCATAGCCAATGCTATTGTTGAGGACGAAGAAGTAGGGAGTCTGACAGTAACAGCTACAGATGATGATAGCAACAATACCCATACGGTAATTACAGTTACTGAAGTATTAGGTGCTGAAAATAAGTTAGTATATGCGGTTAGTGAAACTGCCTTTGATGAATTGCCCTATTGGGGCATGGAGGCATCAGGACTATGGGAAGACTTACCCACTGAAGGAAGCATAGAAGCTACCAATGGAGACTATGTAATGATTATAGAAATAGATGGAAGTAATAAAGTAGTTAAGTATGGTATGACAAATGCTATTGTAGAAGTAGAGCCAGCAGGAGCCTTGACAGTAAGTGCAACTGATGACGAGAGTAATAATACGCATACAGTTATTACAGTTGTAGAAGCTTTAGTTGAAGGTAATAAGTATCTATACACTGTAAGTAGTACGGTTATCGTAGAATATCCCTATTGGGGAATGGAAGCTCCCGTAGAATGGGTTGAATTACCAGAGGATAGAATCATAGAAGCTATAAATGGAGACTACGTCATGGTAGTCGAAGTAGACATCAATAATCTAGTTGTTAACTATGGTATAACACAAGCTGTAGTTAATTAAGTAGCCAGTCAAAAGATCGGTCATTTTTGATCGATCTTTTGCATTAACAAACAGCCATTTGATCCTAATAGCACATCTATTATATTACAATCATATGATATTAGGGTGGGTTATGTCATATAGTACAAGCCTAGTGGAATAAGATGATATGAAATTGCAATCAAGGCTTGTAATCATTACAGAAGGGAGTATAAGATGAAAATTATTGAGGATTTTATACCTAAAGGACATTCAAATAGACCAGGTATTGCCATGAATCCCCTTTATATATGTATTTATGATACTGGTATGGTAGAGGAGGGTACCCATGCAAGAATGCTAGCTAGACATATGAAAACTATCAATCAATTGATTTCCTGGCATTATACAGTTGATGATATGGTTATTCTTCAGCATTTGCCATTATCTGAAGTGAGCTACCAGGTTAGTCAAGGGGATGATGAAAATAATGATAAGTCCATAGGTATAGCTATTTGTATGAATGAGGATGGTGACCGTCATAAAGCGGAGGAAAATGCAATTGAGTTAGTCATTTATTTAGTTAAAAAATATAACATTCCTATAGAAAAAGTAGTACAATATAACCATTGGGTAGGTGAAGATTTTCGTGAGGTTCTGAAAGAAGCTATTTCGTGAATATGTTGAAGACTACTTTTCTTGTAGTCCTCAATGTGCTAATATAAAAGTGAAGGTAACAATAGGAGGTGTACCAATGACAAGCGAAAATTATAAAAAGGCTCTAAAGTCAGCAAAAAAGGCATATCAAAGTAGTCTGTATAATGGAGAAAATCCTTATTTAGCAGCACTTGATGATATGGTTAATAGAGATGAGATTGTGTCTGAAGTTTATTTAGGGTTAACAGAAGTACCATTAAAAAAAATAGTTGGGACCAAAACACATTCTAGAAGTACAGCCTTTGCTAAAAACTTTATGCCTTTATTGGGTGAAGAAACAGAGTTTGCTATGAAGTGGGATGCCTTATGTAAGATACATGAGACGGAAGGTATCCGTGATCCTATCAAAGTGTATGAGTATTTAAATAGATTTTATGTATTAGAAGGTAATAAAAGAGCTTCTGTATTAAAATTTCATGAAGCAGTATCTATACCCGCTGTTGTTACACGATTAATTCCTAAAAGAGATGACGAGTCTATTCAAAATCGTTTATATTATGAATTTCTTAAATTCTATGACCTAACAAAAATTAATTTTATTTGGTTCACTCAAGAAGGTAATTTCACAGAGTTAATTAAATTAGTAGGTACGGACGATCGATGGGATGACGATCTTAGGATGGAATTTAAGCAACTCTATAACCGTTTTAGGCGATTATATAAGCAAAATGGTGGGGAAGGCTTAAGAATAACTACAGGTGATGCATTTTTAGAGTACTTAATGATATATGGTTACAAAAAGGCTAACAGTGCTCTAGATGAAGAGATTGGCAGACGTATAAAAAATATGATGCCAGAGCTTCTTTTATTAGCAAATAAGAAGCAAATTGATGTTTTGACTCAACCTATTGAAGTGGTACAAAGAAAAGGCCTTTTATCCAGTCTGACCAATATAGGTAATCGACGAACGAAAAAGGTTAGGGTAGCCTTTGTATATGCCAAAACGATAACAGAATCAGGTTGGACATTTGGTCATGAATTAGGGCGGAATCATATAGAAGAGGTTTTTCAAGAACAGATTGAAACGACCTATGTAGAAAACGTACCAGAAGGAAACGAGGCCTATAACCAGATAGCTAAGCTTGCTAAAGAAGGGTATGATGTGGTATTTACCACAACACCTACTATGATTAACCCTACATTAAAAGCTGCGCTAGAATACCCACATGTCAAATTTCTAAATTGCTCAGAGAATGTGTCTTATAAGCACTTAAGAACCTACTATGGGCGTATCTATGAAGCTAGATTTTTAACAGGTATTATTGCCGGTTCAATGACAAAGTCTGATGTAATCGGTTATGTAGCTAATTATCCTATTTCCGGGGTAATAAGTGGTATAAATGCATTTGCATTAGGTGCAAAATTGGTTAATCCTAAAGTTAAGGTTAAATTAGTTTGGTCAAAAATGGTAGAGTCAGATAACCCTCAAAAAACCATTGATGAAATATTAATAGATGCTGATGTAGATATCGTGTCTTCACAAGAATCTGTTATGGCATCTGGGGCTGATAAAGCCTTTGGTATTTACTCCATTAATGATTGTGATTCCGAAGATGAAGGGTGTAATACAAGGAATTATATTGCAACACCACTTTGGCACTGGGGTAAATTCTATGAAAAAATAGTGAAAAATATTTTAGATGGTACCTTTAATGCAGTAAATAATACCTTAGGAAGTGGTACAAAAGCTATTAATTACTGGTGGGGCTTAAACGCAGATGTGGTTGATATCCTGTATTCTAAATCTCTGGTGCCAGATGAGACTAAAAAGCTCATTGACTTTATGAAACGAATGATCAGCGTAGGTGAATACCATCCGTTTACTGGACCAATCAAAGACCAAAAGGGTCATGTGAGAGTGAATAAAGATGATATTCTGAATAATGAAGCTATACTGAGTATGAATTGGTTAGTCGATAATGTTGAGGGGTTTATCCCAACTAGTGGGGAAGAGGAGTTAGATATACCTATTGTTGATATGTTAGGAGTCAATAGACCATAGATCTTTATAGAATTATTATTAGAGGAATGAAACTAATGACCATATAAGAAAGACATGAAAAGTAAACATTACTTTTCATGTCTTTTTAATAAAAATCATTTCCTCTTAATGAAGCAAGATAACCTTTTCGATTTTTTTTGGCATCGTAGGCATACCTATTATGCATATAGTTAAAGATATAATACTCGTAGGCATTAACAATAGTTGTTTCGTTATGTTGAGTGATACGCTTTTGTTGACGATTATAATTGAGATGTTGATGACCATGGATATAATAACTGGGTTTGTATTGATCTAATAAGTCGTTAAAGCAATTAAAACCACGATGTGGCAAATCTTCTCCATCACCTAAACCGTAGGCAGGGGAGTGGGTAACTAAAATATCAAAACCGTTGTGTTTTCGAAGTTGCTTACGAAGCTTTTTAACACGTCTTAGCATAGCATCTTCTGTATATTGATTTTTACCATCGTTATAACGATATGATCCACCTAATCCAAGTATACGAACACCATTATGAATATATAACTGGTCTTCAATACTCATACAACCTTCGGGAGGAGTACGTTCATATCGGTCATCATGATTACCATGGACGTAAATCAATGGCACATGAATCATGGTCACCAAGAAGGATAAATATTTAGGTTTTAAATCGCCACATGAAATGACTAAGTCTATATCTTTAAAGCGTTCTCTATCAAAGTAATCCCAAATGTATTTTGACTCGTGATCAGATACAGTTAATATTTTCATAGTGATCCTCACTTAGTTTTAAGATTTATAAAGAAATTATTATATGTTTACGATAATATTTGTAAGTATAGATTATTGTTAATTTAAGATAAGGATATTATAACAATTCCAGTATACTTATACAATATCCATGTTTTAAGGATTTATATACCCTTTAATGCATATTTTTATGTAGAATGATAAGAGAATTTCACTGATATTTGCTTTTTTGAACACAATGTATAAATTCAAGGTCATTTATTATACAAAGTGCTTAAGCCAGCAATTACATTAATTAGAAACAAGAATTAAAAAATAAAGGCAGTCTATTGACTGCCTTTATTTATATTGGGGTTAACTTTAGGAAAAAAACGCTTTATTTAAATTCATTAGGTTATTAATTTAATAATTATTCAACTTCGATAGCGATACTTAATGCTTCAACTTCAGCTCCTGCAACATCTGCTAAGTAGTTTACAGTAGAATCTAAGTTGATTTCAATTTCGTCTTCTGCAACGAAGTCTTGTGCAAATTCGATTGTTAATACATTACCACTTACTGAAGTAGTGTAGTCAATACCACCAACTAATTCTTCATCAGAGGAGTCAATAGCATCACCAGATACTCTAATGTCTAAATCAGTAGCAATAAGATCAGCATTAGCAGTTGATAAATCTTCAGTGAACTCGATAGTTACTGTATCTTTAAGAACTGTTAATCCATCAGCATGAGTAAATGTTACGATTTCATTATCGTCAGCATCTACAGCTACTTCTGGAGTAATTTCATCTACGATTGCTATTTCAGCAGAATCAATGTTTTCACCATACTTGTTCTCAGATACATTACCGATAACTTTTACTTTAAGACCTAATCCACCAAATGTAGCATCATCATCTAATTCTTCTGCTAAAGTGATAGTTAACTCTGTATTACCATCTGAATTTTCATCAGCATCTACTGAAGACATTTCAAATGTAACTGCTTCATCAGTTGTTACGATTTCTAAATCTTCTGGTTCTACTTCAACTAACTCATCATCAAATGTAATAACGATAGTTTCAGCATCAATTGCATCAGCTGATTCAATTTCTACTGTACCAGCAGCGCTTAAAGTAAGTGTATCAGCTAATGGTGCTGTGTAGTTACCAGCAGCATCAGCAACACGAGCAAGTTCAACGATCATACCATCAGTTAAATCAATACCATCTTCATCAGCGTTTGGTACAAAAATTTCAATAGATTCGCCATTATCTACAACTTCGATATGAGCTTCATCAATTTCTGTTAACTCTGTACCATCAATAACATAGTTATCTTCATCTGCAACAGAGTACTTATCTTCAGTATTCATTTCTTCACCAAAGCTAATTTTAATGATTTGAACTTCTTCACCAGCATCATATAATGTAGCTGAGAAATCTGCAAAGCTAGGAGCAGTTAAATCTTCTACTTCAAATCCGATTTCTGCATTTAAATCATTACCGTGTAAGTCTTCTACATCTTCAATGAATAAAGTATATTCACCAGATAATTCTTCTTTGAAGTCTACAGTTAAAGTAAACTCATCAGAATCATCATAAACGACTTTTTTAATTTCATCTACTTCTTCACCATCAGCATCTACTAACATGAAGTTGTCTTCATCTTCAGCTGAATCTTCGTCAAGAGCTTCATCTAATTCAATTACAATTTGAGTTTCAGACTCAACTGTAACTTCTTCGATAACAGGAGCATCATAATCAACGTCAACATCAACTTTAATCATGATTTGGTCATTTTCATTATCCCATAAGTCAGCAATAGCTTCTTCATTGATATAAACATATGCTGTACCTTCTGGTAACTCGTTAGATGTGAAAGTTAAAGTAATTTCATTACCTTCTACAGCTACGTTATCAGCAGTATTATTGCTGTTTGTATGGTAGAAGTTATCTAAATCACTATCTTTAATTTGTACATCTTCATCAAATACTAATGTAACTTCTGTAGTTGTAGCATCTTTGTACTCAACAACTTCAGGAGCATCTTCGTCAACAGTTACATCAACAGTTACTGTTTCTTTAATAACATTGAAACCAGCGAAATCTTCAGCATCATCAACAGTTACGTCAATCTCGCCTTCATTTAAGTCATTGTATAAGTTAACATACCATTCAACGTTTGTATCATCTACAGCTACTACATCATCGATGTATAACTTCTTAGAACCTTCTCTAACTTCAAAGTTATCTTCTAGAACTGTCATCATTGGCTCAGAGAATGTAACTTTTAAAGTTTCATTACCAACAACTTCAACAGTATCAACTGTTGGAATAGTTTGATCTAAGAATGATAATTCGATTTCAGTTTCATCTAAAACCTTACCATTTTCAGCTACAACATTTTCAACAGTTAATGTAACTGTCTCTTGTTGTTTAGCTTCAGTACCTAAAGTAATAACAACAGTGTTGTCGCCTACTAATTCAAGATCTGAATCATCTAAGTCAGCATCATCAGCATCTAAAGAATAGTTTTCAATATCAGTTGCTGAATCTTCATCAACTGCAGTATTGAATGTAACTTGGATTTGCTTTAAGTTTAATGCATCAACTGAAGCAACTTCTAATTCAGTTTCAACAACAGCTTTACCAATTTTTTCACCTAATGTGATAGACTCACCTTTTACTTCAGAAGCTAAAGTGTCATAAGTCATATCTACGATTTCACCAAACTCTGCAGTTGAGTTGTCAATTGAATCCGCGTCTTCGATAAGACCAACTTCTTCAGCTTTTTCGCCAACTTCAGCCCATGTGAAATCTTCATTGTAATCATAACCTAAAGATTCTAACATGATTTTAGCATAAGCTTTGTCAGTCATTGTATCTACTGGTCTGAATGTGCCATCTTCATAACCATCGATACCTAAGTCATTGTTATAAGTGTAAGCCATTAATGTTTCAACATAAGATGAGAATTGACCAGCATCTGCAAATGATGCTTCGCCTTCAGAATCATATTGCTCCATTAATTCTGCTTGGTTAAAGCCGTTTTCATCTTCCTCTGTAAGTCTTAACATTAATACTACAGAACGATAACGTTCCATGTTTGTATTAAGATCTAAACTATCATCATTAGAACTATCTCCTAAGATAATGCCTAAATCCATTAATACATCAAGTTTGTCTTCAGTTGTTAACTCGCTAGCAGAAGCAACAGCAAAGTTAGAAACAGCCATTGTACCTGCTAAAGCAAGAGCTAACGCTCTTTTTGTTTTAAACATGTGTAGTCCTCCTTGTTTGGTCATAGTTTGGGTCAATTAAAGTGTTAGTTTGTCGAAGTTAATGTACCCAATGTCACCAACGCTCATTTATGTAGCGCCTGTTCGGGGAAGAACGGTAACATTTCGTACCTCAATTGCTATGTTACTACTTCCTACCCCTAAAAGTAAATAGTGAATAATTGGTAGATTATATCTAGTGTATACAATCCATACATTAGACGGCGGTACCCCCTTTGTAGTTCCAATTACTCCATATAGAAAATTATGGGATAAGTCTTGTTAGCAATATTGACATAATAATTTACTATATGATTTTTCTATTATGTGTTGTATTATATCGAATTATTGTTTATTTAGGGTTACAATGACATTAATATACGATAATAATTATATTAAAGAAATATTTCAGAGCAAAAAACGTTGCAAAATCACCTAAATTTTACTAAAATGATTATAGAGCCTTGTCATAATAATAGTGTAAACAACAAGAGGAGGAAGCGATATGATGAAATGGAAGAAACAAATAGCTTTTTTTATAGCTTTTTTACTTCTCTTTAGTAACGTTAAGATAGTATCTAATGCAGCGTTGTATACTGACGTGCCAACATGGGCAGAAGATTCTGTTGATCGTGTATCTGAAGAGGGGTTACTCGTAGGAAGTACAAGTGGGAATTTCAGCCCTTATGAAAAAGTAACATATTTTGATTTAGTTGATGTTTTAGCGACTATGGTGGGATATAAGAACCCAGATATTGATTATTCCATACCAGAGGAGCAAAAGAATTACATAGACAATGCTTACAATGCAAACAAATGGGTAATTGATTCCTATTCCAATGGAAAAGGTAACTGGGAACATATCCAAGACGAGAAGATAGCCTATCTACTACAAGGAGGTATATTGGACCAAGCGGACTTAAGTCTTTTTATCAAATCTGACAATGCTAAAGGTTATGTAACAAAAGAAGCATTATCTAAATACTTAGTTAGAGTACTTGATTTGGAGAACCAAGCATTTATGTCAACTAGCACTACGGGATTCGCGGATGATGGCAAGATTAATAGTATGTACAAGCCATATGTAGCAATGTTAAAATCCTTAAATATTATATCAGGAGATACAGGCAATAATTTTAACCCTGAAGAAGAAGTAACCCGGGTAATATTAGCTGTTGTTATTGATAATGTACTTACTTATCAGAATGCATCTTCTGTTGAAGTACCAACGAATGAGTATGAAAATTTGAAAGAGATTTCCGGTAAAGTAGTAGAAGTATATGATTTTGCTACTATGAAAGCTGTCCGCATTGGCGCAGATACGAATAATACGCTATATAAGGTTGCTGATTCAGTAGAAATATATAAGGATAATATAAAAGTTAATGGAGCCCTCAGTGAATACGTTAAACAATATGACACAGCTACAATTTTTATAGCAGACAACGTTATTCAAAAAATATATGTTGGTACTCAGACGACAACAACGCCACCTGTCATTGATAATCCTGTAGATAATAATACTTCCCTTAACTATGAAGAAGTCACAGGTATTATCGAAAATGTTATCAACACTTCTGAAGGATATAGAGTAACGTTAAAAGTGCAATATGTTACTTTGACAGAGATTAAAGAAGTGAAGAAAGAATACATTATATCTGGTACTGCAGAAATCCGTGAGAACGGAGCAACAATCGATCTTTATGATGTGGATTTGGGAGCTATAGCTACTGCAAAAGTCCATAATGGTGTTGTTTATGAATTGGATACTTTAAATAAAAAACATACTGTTGAAGGTACGATTCTCAGCAAAGAATTATATGAAGATAAATTCGTTATCGAAATAGTAGACATTGATGGTGAGATTAGAACTTATAACTTAGATCAAGATACGGATATCGATAAAGAAGATGTGAAGAAGCCAACTTTTAACGATATCGCCATTGGAAATGACGTTGTCATTGAAGCAGAGTATGATAGAGTTGTGGAAATTGAGTGTACATCCGATATTGACAATTATGAAGGACATGTTGTAGAAATAGTCATTGCTACATCACCAAAAATAAAAATCAAGGATGAGGATGGATTAATACATGATTTTGTCTTCAGTTTTGACGCTATCATGGAATATGACGACAAAGGTATCAATATCTATGATTTAAAGCTAGGTTACGAAGTAGAAATAGATTCTGATGCTAAAGAAATCTATGCTCTAGAACTTAAAGATAAAGTCGTACAAGATACAATTGAAGGAATCATTAAAGAAGTGAACGAAGATGGTGAAGAGTTAATCGTTCAAGTAAAGATTGATGATATCAGTAGTCAGTATTATTTAAAGACTTTAGAAGTTAATGGTAGTACAAAGATTTATGAAAATGGCAGCTATATGTCTAAAACAGAATTAGAAGAAGGTATGAGAGTCATTATCACATTAGATGATAAAGATGAGAATGAAGCTGATGTCATCCATGTATTAAATTAAATTCACTAGAAATCCTATTGGCTAATCAGTTAATAGGATTTTGTTTTTAGGTTCAAATATTAATAATTTGTGAAGTTTCATAGCATGCTATTGTATTCAATAAATAAACAGAATATAATCTAAAGTAAGGCAAAATAGGTAAAGTTATGTATAGTTTATCTGAATATATAGGAATCTAAAGACTAATCAACTGAAAGACTTATAAAAAAGTTTAAACTGCACATAAAGTAACGATATTTTGCTTAATGATAAGAGGAGTAAAAGGAGATGATGAAAATAAAACGTAAAAGCTTATTCACGGTATTTTTATTAAGTATGTTTATACTTAGTATTGTACCTATGTCCGCTGAAAATGTTGAAATCTATTCTATGGAAAAACTACTAGATATGTACATAGAAAATAGTCATGATATTGAAATAATGGAACTAGAGTATGAATTAACAGAACTTAAGTATCAAATAGAATCTGATGATCTTGATAATAAAGAACGTCAAATGACCAGAGACAAAGATGACTTTTATGATACCAAGGACAATAGCTCGTCTCAAAAAAATATTGATGAAAAGAGAGATGAGTATTATGCATCTGCAAAGGCATATGCAGCCAGTACAAAGGATCTAATGATACAAGAGTTTGAAATCAAGAATCAAGATAAATATGTTGCTAACGATACAGCAAAGAAGAAGAATAGCTTTAAGAATGATTTATGGCAACTATATGAACTAGATAAGCAATTAGAAGTATTAAACGCTACATCAGATTTATATAAGAGTAAATATGAAGTAGCTCAGTTATCTTATTCCTTAGAAAATATGACAGAATCAGACCTAAACCAAGCTTTAATCGACTATGAGCAAATGGTCTTAAATAGTGATACATTGATTAATAATTTAGACATGCTTAAAGGTAATGTATATATTAATTTAGGCATAGAGCCTGAAGGTGAACCACAGTTTGATATAGTACCACCTCAGAGTATAAGTCCTGTAAACATAACCTATAATGATTTACTTAGTAGCCATAAGAGTAATAGTTTAGATTATGAAAAACAAAGTTATTCTTTAGAAGCGGAGAAAGTTTACTTTGATATATTAGCAGGTGTATTTTTAGAAAACAGTGATGATTATCAAGAGAATCTCAATAATTATAAAAAAGTTCAATTAGATTTCTACAATTATGAGAAAGAGTTAGATCAAATGGTGCTAGATGTATATTATAACTATCAAAAAACTATAGATGATTATAATTATGCTAAGGATACTGTTGAACTGGCTCAGAGACAATATAATGAAGCTGAAACAGCTTTTGAGGTTGGTCAAATTAGTGCTTTAGATATGGATGGAGCAAAGCTTCAATTACTTAATGCTGAATTAACTTATGATCAATCACTTATAAGTTGTGCTAAGGCCACAGATGAGATAGCATTGTTGATGGATGGAATATCTATAAAATAAGAAGGTGACATATGAAAAGAATATTAAGTATTATTCTGATTACTTTTATGATTATATTACCTCTGACAGCCTTAGCAGATGAAAATAATGTATATAGTTATGAAGATCTTAAAAAGATTTACGAAGAACAGAGCAAGGTTGAAGAGGAAATTAAGTTAGAACATGAACTAACAAAGAGCCAATATGAAGATGGTTTAGATGACTATGCAGATCTTGAAGAGGGTGTTCAAGAGTTAGATGATCAAAAAATAATCTTGAAACAACAGCTTGATCAGAATATAGAAGAGCAGCTTGATGAAGAAGATGAAGATCCATTTGAAGAATATATTTTGGATCTACAGATGAATGGTTTAACAAATGGTTATGGTACAGTCTTAACCATTTATGAAAATCTTGTTAGACAGCAAATTAATCTTTATAGTCAAATGGAGTTATTGAAGGTACAGTTAGACAGTATGGATAAGCAACTTCATCAAAATAAGATTGTAGCTGAGAATGATTTTGATCAATTATGTTACGACTATTACTTACTACAACAAGAACAGACTTTAGTAGTAAGCGAGAAAGAACTTCTAGATGAAGAACTAGAAAATTTAAAACAACAGTTTTCATTAGGTACTGTCACAATGACAGAAGTTCATCAAAAAGAGAATGAAGGCTTACAACTAAAAGAAAAAGAAAATCGTATTAACAATGAACTCGAGAAAAAATATATGGAACTTATTCAGGTACTTGGTCTTTCATTAGAGGATCAACCAGTTTTTGATATTAATGAAGAGGACATGAAGTATGATTTAGATGGAGTTATTGAGTATGTCAGTTTTGAAACAGTTGCTAAAAACAATAATCTAATGCTGGCTACACTTGATAGACAGTTAGAAGTTTATAATGAAATCGAAGATTTAATCAAAACTGCATATGATGAAAATGAAGAAGAGTATGAAATGCTCATGTTAGAAAATGAAATCAATAAGAAAAATACAGCTTATAATATCCAACAAATAGACCTTATGTTTAGATATGAATATAATGGTTATGAAATAGCTAAAAAGCAATTTGAAATTAATCAGAAGACCTATGATATAGCTGTCAAGGACTATGAAACTGCTAAGCAGAAATATGACCAAGGTATGATTAGTGATTATGAATGGTTAGAAGCTCAGTATGACCATGAGTTATCTAAATTCAGTTATGATCAATCTATTGCTAATTTTATTGAAGCTCATAATAGTTTTATTGAAGCTATTTATGGGAAGATGGAGATGCCTAATAGTTAATTAAGTAAAAAGCAACCCTAAATGATAAAATAGGGTTGCTTTTTTGATACTAGAATTCTGAGTTGTGAACTGTTCTTGGGAAGGATACGACATCACGGATATTGGACATACCCGTCATATACATGATAGCTCTTTCAAATCCTAAGCCAAAACCAGCATGTTTTGTACCACCGTATTTACGAAGGTCTAAATACCACCAGTAGTCATCTTTATGAAGACCAAGCTCTTTCATTCGAGCTTCAATAACGTCTAAACGCTCTTCTCTTTGGCTACCGCCGATGATCTCACCAACACCTGGTACAAGTAAGTCCATAGCTGCAACAGTCTTGTTGTCATCGTTCATGCGCATATAGAAGGCTTTGATATCTTTTGGATAGTCTGTTACGAATACTGGCTTTTTGAATACTTCTTCAGTTAAATAGCGCTCATGTTCTGTCTGTAAATCAGCACCCCATTCAACTTTGTATTCGAATTTATTACCACTGTTTTTTAATAAATCAATTGCTTCTGTATAAGTAACACGAGCAAAATCAGCATTAACGATGTTTTCAAGGCGATCTACTAAGCCTTTATCGATAAATTGATTGAAGAATGCCATTTCCTCTGGGCAATGCTCCATGACATAAGTAATGATGTATTTTAACATATCTTCTGCTAATTCCATATCATCTTCAAGATTAGCAAAAGCAATTTCTGGCTCGATCATCCAGAACTCAGCTGCATGACGAGGTGTATTGGAATTTTCAGCTCTAAAAGTCGGTCCAAATGTATAAACATTTCTGAATGCCATAGCATATGTTTCTACATTTAATTGACCACTTACTGTTAGGTTAGATTCTTTGCCAAAGAAATCTTGTGAGTTATCCACATTTCCTTCATCAGTTGTGGGTAAATTCTCTAAATCCATGGTTGTTACACGGAACATTTCTCCTGCACCTTCACAGTCACTACCTGTAATAATTGGCGTATGCACGTAAACAAATCCTCTATCTTGGAAAAATTTATGGATAGCATAAGCAGTTACAGAACGTACACGGAAGACAGCAGCGAATGTATTGGTACGAGGTCTTAAGTGTGCAATAGTTCTTAAGTATTCAAAAGAGTGACGTTTCTTTTGAAGTGGATAATCTGAAGTAGATAATCCTTCAATTTCAATTTTAGTAGCTTTAAGCTCAAAAGGTTGTTTCGCACCAGGTGTTAGAACAAGTTGGCCTGTAGCGATAACAGCTGAACCAACAGGAACTTTTGAGATATCTTTATAGTTATCAAGCTGATCTGCTTCAAACACGATTTGAAGAGTCTTAAAGAATGTACCGTCATTGACTACGATAAAGCCAAATGCATTTGAGGCACGGATACTTCTTACCCAAGCGGCAACGGTAATTTCTTTGTCTGCAAACTGTTCAGGATTTCTAAACAACTCTTTTACAGTTGTGTATTTCATGGTTAATCCCCTTTCGTATAATACTGAACTTCAGCACTGTAAAGCGCTAGCGTGTAGGCCTTCAATGCATAAGTTTTACTTTCTAGAGTCATTATACACCTTATAAGGCAAGTTGAAAAGGCAGTAAAAATTATTTTTTCTTCTTAAATGTTGGATTTTTATTGTCTTTCTATGATATACTCTTAATAATTGGGTAGTTATCCCATTTACGACTAACTTAATACCTGACTTCGTTATATAAAACGGAAACAGGTTAATGATTAAAGAGGTGAAGATATGGATCCACGTATAGTTACGTTAGCTAAAAATTTAGTGAACTATTCATGTAAAGTAAAGAAAGGCGAAAAAGTACTCATTCATTATATTGGTAATGATACACATCTTTTAGCCAAGCAATTAATTAAAGAAGTTTATGAAGCAGGCGGAGTTCCATTTATTTCTCATACAAATAACCGTCTTTTAAGAGAACTTTTATTAGATTGTTCAGAAGAGCAAATGAAGCTTCAAGCAAGTTTTGAAGCCATGAGAATGAAAGAAATGGATTGTTATATAGGTGTAAGAGGTTCTCATAACTCAGCTGAAATGGGTGATGTACCAGCTGATAAGATGGAACTCTATATGAAACATCTTGTAACAGAAGTACATGGTAAGATTCGTGTACCTGATACTAAATGGGTTATCTTAAGATATCCTAATAACTCTATGGCCCAAATGGCTAATATGAGTTTAGATGCATTTGAAGAATTCTACTACAATGTATGTAACTTAGATTATGCTAAGATGTCAAAAGCTATGGATAACTTAGTAGAGCTTATGGAAAAAACGGATAAAGTAAGAATCGTTGGTGAAGGGACTGACTTATCATTCTCTATCAAAGGGTTACCAGCTATTAAGTGTGATGGTGAAGTTAATATTCCTGATGGTGAAGTATTTACAGCACCTGTTAGAGATTCTATTAATGGTGTATTATCTTATACAGCTCCAGCTCTTTATCAAGGTACTACTTATGAAAATATTCGTTTTGAATTTGAAAACGGTAAGATTGTTAAAGCAACAGCTAATGAAACTGAGAAAATTAATGATGTACTTAATACTGATGAAGGTGCACGTTATATCGGTGAATTTGCTATTGGTGTTAACCCTTATATCCTTGATCCAATGAGAGATACGTTATTCGATGAAAAGATCATGGGTTCATTCCACTTCACACCAGGTCGTGCTTACGGTGAATGTGATAATGGTAACTATTCTAATATTCACTGGGATCTTGTTTGTATCCAAACTCCTCAATATGGTGGTGGAGAAATTTATTTTGATGATGTACTCATTAGAAAAGATGGACAGTTTGTTGTTCCTGAATTAGAGTGCTTGAATCCTGAAAACTTAAAATAAAGTGTAAAAATATACTTTTAAAATCCGCCTTCCAGGCGGATTTTTTTGTGGTTGCTTACGGTCAGTGGTATAATAGAATAAATTTAAGTGAAAATCTTAGTTGATCGCATTAGGATCAAGCATCTCATGGGATCTATTGCGCTGGCTGGAAAGACATCCATGTCTTAGACAGCCAGGCTCACCGTCCATGGTTCGCTGCTCCATAGAACCCATGAGACGCTTTCGGTATTGATTCGATGAGTGAATACATAATAGGTAAATTTAAAAGGCTAGAGTTAAGAAGTAGGTTTACTAGTATACGTAAACTTCCTAAAATCGATGACAAGATTAATAAATAATAAGTGAAGTGAAAAGAACGAAAGTTTAGATAGGAACGAAGCAAAGATGAAGGTGTGGTTATATGTATAAAGTCATGGTTGTTGACGATGAGATATGGACGGTCAAAGGGATTATTGCTAGTTGTCAGTGGGGGGAGCTAGGTTGTAAGGTGGTCTTTGATACGACTAGTCCTATGGAGGCTCTTAATTATATGGCGAATCATGAGGTTGATATTGTTTTAGTGGATATCAACATGGATGAGATGAATGGTTTAGATTTGATCAAGGAAGCTAGGATGAAGGGTGTTAAGTCTGAGTTTGTTATTATTAGCGGATATGGTGAGTTTGAGTATGCAAGAAGTGCTTTGCAGTATGGTGTCTTTGATTATATTTTGAAGCCTGTAGATAGAACTATCTTAAATGACACCATACAAAACCTTGTGAAGTCTATTCAATTAAAGGAAGATACCCATGGTGAGTCCTTGTGGTTGACTATCGAAAAAATCCTCAATAAGGATATACGGAATTTTTCAGATGCATTTAGTGAACGGGGATTGGAACCAAAGTATTCAGGGTTTCAAGTCGTTATTATAGAGGGTGAGCTTAGTCAACAGTACATGAATAAGCATTTTAAGAGTGAGCAGGTTCTTTATATAACTCTTCCATTAGGTCAGCAGAAATTTTTGGTGTTTATGAATAGCGATAATGATTTAAGCAAACAGCTATGTGAAGATACATTTAATTTGAAAGTTGGAGTCAGTAGTTACACTAGAGAGAAAGAGGGTATTGTAAGACTTTATTATGAAGCGGATTGTTCTTTCTATAATAATTTTATAGCTGGACCCAAAGCTTATGTCTTTGAAAAAAATGTAAGTAAGGGGGAAGCTATTATACAGAACTTAATAACTGGTAATGCAGCCCGGTATTATGAAATCATTGAAACATTGGCACTTAATAAGGAAAACTACACCATAGAGGAGTTCACCCTGCTTTATAATTCAACAGCTGCGTGGTGTAATTATTATTATGTGGACCACGTATTACACAACTATACTTCTTACGATGAAATCTATAAAAACTTTAAAGATGTTAGAGAGCTCATTGAATTTTTAAAAGATATGGTTCAAGGGATTAAAGAGGTTCAAGGGATTAAAGATGGTATTGATAAAGATGAGAATATTCAAGAAATACTGGATTACATTCATGAACATTATCATGAAAATATCTATCTCAGTGATTTGGCTAATGAATTCTTTTATAATCAGAGTTATATTTCTAGTTTATTCAAAAAACATTTGGATAAAACCTTTACAGAATATTTGAAGGATTTTCGAATGACAAAGGCTTGTGGCTTATTATTGGAAACAGAACACAGTATAACGGATATAGCTAATCAAGTGGGCTACAGTGATTATTGTTATTTCTCTAAAATCTTTAAAAAGAGTTATGGAATAACACCCTTACAATATCGTAAAGGTCGGTGATGGTTATTGGTATTAAGAAAAAAAATAAGATTGGTGATTTAAAGATAGGTAATCAAGTACTTTTACTCTTTATTACTTTGATGGCTAATTCCGCTATTATCGTTTTAATATTGTTGTTTTGGCTAAACGGGAATATCTATAGTAATGTAATTAACTCTGTGAAAGATGTTAATATGGCTATTAAAAGTAGCATTGAGCAGAGTGTTAAGATGAATCAAGAATTAGCAGAACAGACTGTTAGATACTTTGAAGATACAGATTTTGTTAAGATTTATTTAAAAGAAGAAACCAATGCAGAAATGATTAGTATTATCTATAATATATCAAGGGATGTAGTGCCTGATTTCCTCTATAGCTATATTTATAATATCTCATCAGAAGAGAAAATCTATATTACATATGATGAAAAAGAAAGATATTTACATATAGTAAAGGATTACTCTTTAAATGATACACGATATAAAGACCCCTTTTATACAAAGATTTATTATGATGAAAAATCGAAGACAGACTATTATGCGTATATCTATCCTGTTAGTAATAAAGAAAGCAATCATATTGAAAGTTATTATGTAATGATACATGATTTTAAAATTATTAAGGATACCGTTACACGTATCTTAAATGACGATGGCGTTATCTTTAGTATTTATGAAAAAGATCAATTAGTTTATAATTCTCATAATGAGATTCTTGCATCACAAAATGTAGATGAAGGGATTAAAAATGGTGAAACGGTTAGTTTCTTTGAGACTATAAGTGGTGACCATTATTTTGTACAAATTAGCTTTATCGATAATACAGATTGGAAATATGTGATTTATATACCAAGGATTAAGATTTTTTCAGATATTATTATCATGCTATTAGCATTTTTAGGGATATCAATCATATTAGTTAGTGTTGCTATGGGTTTTTTTATTGGTATAAAAAGAAGCATTTCCAAACCAATCGACCATATTATCTATCAGTTAGAGAACATAGATGACTATACTGAACATCAAAGAATTGAAGTTGATGTGAATAATGAAATCAGTAGTATCGTCAACCACATGAATATTATGTTAGGAAAGATTCACGGATCTAATAAGGAGATTATCAGTACCCAATCAAGACTCTATGAGATGGAACTTGGTCGGGCTGAAGCTGAATTATCCTATTATCAAAGTCAAATTAATCCTCATTTTTTATACAATAATCTAGAGTTTATTAGAAGTCTTGGGGCTATATATAATATCCCGGAAGTAGAAAAGATATCTGTAGCCATGTCACAGATCTTTCGCTATTCCATTAAAGGTAATAATATTGTTTCCTTAGAAGAGGAATTAGATTGTATCAGAAACTATTTTTCTATTATGGACTTGAGGTTTCCAAATAAATATAAAATGCTTATACGCATTGAAGGTGAAGCTCAGAGTATACAATTACCTAAGATGATTTTACAACCCGTAGTAGAGAATGCTTTTAAACACGGTTTTGTTAAAAGGCGTAATAAAGGATATCTATTAATCAGAATTTTTGCCTATGAGGATTGTTATTGTTTAGAGATTATTGATACAGGTATAGGTATTAGCCAAGATAGAATTCACGAGATTAATGACCGTTTGATTAAAGAAGATTATAAGACAGATATGGAAAGCATGAAGAAAATTGGTTTGGATAACGTCAATAATCGCTTACGGATACAGTATGGTGAAGGTTATGGCGTTCAAGTCAAGAGTAGGGAAGGTTATTATACAAAGGTTATATTGAAGATAAAAAGAAACGTGTCCCCGTAAACCATTGGTTTATGGGGATTTTTTTATGGATCTAAAAATATTACTATGACACCTAAAGATAATCATATTGTAATTACCAAATTTATCATATCCTTATAGTATGGATCAAGTCATAAAGATAAATATGGAAATCATAATGTTTTATTACCAGGGAGTGAAGGTATGAAGATCTTAGTCATTGGTCTACAAAATAGTTTAAGCCTCGAGATAGTTACAACTCTTAAGAAACAGCATCATGTTATTGGTTTTGCTAATCCTTCTGTAGCAAATAATAATAAAATATACAAACAGTTAGGAATAGATATTATTAATGGTGATTTAAGAAGCTATGAGGATGTTAGTAAAGCCCTTGAAGGCATTGAAACCATTATTTATATTGAAGCCTTACCGAGCAACCTCAGCTGTTTGAATAATAAGTTGAGTAAAGCTGTTTATATGGAGGGCACAAGCTGCCTATTGAAGGCTATTAGGGAACAAGAAAATCAAGTGAAGCTGATTTTTTTTAGTTCACCCCATCCAGGAAAAGAAATAGCTGAAGAAATGATTAGGAAACTGACTAAAACGCCTTGGGTGACTATTAAAGTGGAGTATGAATTAGAAAGGTCTTATAAATTTCGAATCATTAAAAAGGCTTTAGTCGTTAAAGTATTAGCTAATTTAGCCAGCGAGTTATCTCAAGAGACTATTAGTGATTTATGGGGTGATACTTATTTTATACATATTAATAAAATTATTAGAGCACTACAAGACGAATTAATCGAGGACTTTTTTAACCGATATGGTAAAGACATGACTAAAATTCTAAAACATAAAAGGCGAGTTCATCTGGAGAAAAATAAATTAGATCAGTATTTTAATTATCGAAAAAGCGTAGTAGATGAGTTAGGAGAAAAAATAGTAAAATCTCTACCTAGGCGCCTGGAACTATTACGATTTTTTCCATACTTTATCCTTCGTAAAATCTATATGAAAAGAATAGAAGATGATGAGACTATGGTCAGGTATTTACAGCAACATAAATATTTGGAGGTGCAGAAAAAATGAAAAAGTTATTAGTTTCTATGCTACTTTTGACTTTAATAATAACCGGCTGTACAGAAGTCAATTCAGTCGTTAATGAAGATATGCCTAATCCTGTAGAAATTGAAGAAGCTAAGGTCAGTAGCATGTCTAAAGAACTCTATTATACAGGTGTAGTAAATGTAGGGCAAGTTCAAAAGTTAGCATTTAAAACGGGAGGAATCATCGAAGAAATACCCGTTGAAGTAGGTGACAAGGTTATCTTTGAACAAAAATTAGCGGTCTTGGATACCAGTGATATAGAATTTGGCTTAAGAGCTGCAGAAGCCACTTTAAAGGCTGCAATGGCACAATACAACAAAGCTGTTAATGGTACAACAGGTGAAGAAATACAACAAGCTTCACTTAACGTAGATAAGGCAAAAGAAGCCTTTGAACTAACAGAACAGACCTATAATCAAGTAGCTGCTCTCTATGAAAAAGGAGCAGTTTCTAAATATGATTTAGATCAAGTAAAGACTCAAATGGAAGTAGATCAAGCAACTTATGAGCAGGCTTTATCTGTCTTACAGCAAGCCAATGATGGAGCTAGGCAGGAGGACATTATGGCTTTACAAGCACAAGTGGAGGCCGCTACTGTTGACGTTGAACGCTATCAGAAGATGATCGATGACTCAATTGTCTACAGTCCTTTTGAAGGTTATGTTGTAGAAGTATTATTTGATGAAAATGAAATAATCGATGCAGGATATCCTGTAGTGGTGGTAAGAGATGAGGAAATTATTGTACAGATCGGTGCTTCTCAAAAAGATATTAATGAACTCTTTTTGGGTAAAGAGATTAATGTCGTAGCTAATCAACAGACTGTTAAAGGCACTATTGGAAAAATAGCTGATGTACCTGATGAAACAACGAAGCTATACAAGGTAGAAATAGAACTGGAAGGGCAACCTTTTAAAGTAGGTAGCATTGTAGAGGTAACCATACCTATTGAAACCAGTGAAGGGGTGTGGATTCCCATACAATATATCAAGATTGATTCAGAAGAATATGTGTATATTGTAGAAGAGGAACAAGTAAAGCGTAAATCGATAACCATTGAAAACAATATCAATGACTATGCCCTTGTAACAGGTATTGATGAAGGGGATTTAATCATCGTTAAGGGTGATAAGAACGTGGAAGAAGACGACCATGTAATCATAGTGGAGTAGGAAAGGTGAGCGGAATATAATGATTGATATTGCTATTAAGTATAGAAAGATTACGTTACTATTTGTTGTTCTTATAGTCATTGCAGGGATGTATAGTTATTATTTATTACCTAAACAAGAAAATCCAGATATGAATGCTCCTTTTGCAATGGTCGTTACTGTTTATCCAGGAGCATCGCCTGACGATGTTAAAGAACTTGTAACAGATGAGATAGAGGAAGAAGTAAGAGAAATAACTGGGGTTCGAAGCACTACAACTGAATCCAGAAACAGTGTGTCTGTTGTTTTGATTGAATTAGATAATGATACTGATGTAGATGAAGCCTGGGATGAACTTTATCGAGCGATAGATGAAGTTCAAAATCAAATACCTGATGAATGTTTCCCTATAGAAGTTAATACGGATCTATATAAGACAGCGGGTATGATGATCAGTCTCTCATCAGAAAAATACAATTACGAAGAGCTAGAAGATTTTGCTGATAGTTACATCAACAAATTATCTAAGATTGATGGTATATCTTCTTTCGAGATTGTTGGTGAACAACAAAAGCAAATAGCTATAGAAGTGGATATAGACAAATTAAATGCCTATCCATTATCCATGGATGATATTGCTAATCTCATAGCAAGCCAAAATGTTAAGATCCCTGCTGGTCAATTGGATAGTAAGAATGGGAAAGTATCTGTGAATACGACAGGTACCTATACCTCTATTCAAGAGATAGAAAATCTTGTTATCCTAATATCAGAAGAGGATGGTTCAGCCCTACGTTTAAAAGATATTGCTGAGGTTTACTATCAATACAGTGATGATAATTTTAAAATCAAACAAAATGGTGAAAATGGTATATTATTGACGGCATACTTTAAAGATGACCAAAATATTCTTCTCATTGGTGACGAAACTAAAAATATTATCAATGAAGTTAGTGATTCTCTACCAGAAGATTTAAATATTGAGTATGTTCTTTACCAGCCAGATGATGTGAGTGAATCCATTAATAATTTTATGAGTAACCTGATACAAGGTATTATTATTGTTATTATCGTCGTTCTATTAGGTTTAGGTCTTAGAAATGCAGTTATTGTATCGGTAGCTATTCCTTTATCGATGACGATGACATTTCTTATGATGTCTGTATTGGATATCAAGATCCATCAAATATCTATCGTTTCTTTAATTATCGTACTGGGCATGTTGGTGGATAATGCTATTGTTGTCAGCGACTCCATACAAGTATTGATTGACCAAGGAGAAGAGCGATTTAGAGCCTGTGTAAAAGGTGTTAAGATGGTCGCAATACCTGTTTTAACATCCACTTTAACCACCATTGGAGCCTTCACAGCTCTTCTAATGTTAAGTGGTCTTGCTGGTGAATTTATTACTAGTTTACCAAAGATATTGATAATTGCGCTTACGGCATCTTATTTGATCGCCTTATTTGTCACTCCCACATTAGCTTATATATTCTTTAGACCATCGAAGAAGAAAAAGGACTCATTCAAGAGAGTACGGGGTATGTTTGATCATTTATTAGAGGTAGGTTTAAAACACCCCAAAAAAACCATTGCAATTGGAATTTTAGCCATGATATCCTCGGGTTTCTTTTTGCTAGGTATCAATTTTTCATTATTTCCAATTGCAGATAATGGCATCATTTATGTAGATATTTACTCGGATGGTGTAGATAATATAGAACGTACTGAAGAGATTGTTTCACAGATTGAGGAAGTACTTAATGATCAGGAGTTGGTAACTACTTATACATCCTCCGTTGGTGGACCATTACCTAAGTTTTATTATTCCATGCCTGTTTATTCCTTATCCTCTGATTTTGCTCAGATGATGGTACGATTTGATATTGAGGGAAGTGATTTTAAATCTCAACAGGTCTATGTGGAACATGTGCAAAAAGCCATCGATGAAAAGGTGGTAGGTGGTAATATAGAAGCCAAATTACATAGGCAGGCAGAACCTGTACCTGCATTGAAATATATTATCACTGGAGATGATATGGATGAGTTACGTGATGTGAGTACCGAAATTGAGTCAATTATTCGCAATACAGAGGGTACTAAAAATGTACGCACTAATTATTCGCCAGAAGAATATCAGTTTTATGTAGATGTGAATCCAGCAATTGCTATGTACTATGGTATTAGTAAATATGACGTTCAACGAGAAATAAGTTATGCTGTGGCTGGGAGGGATATCTCAACCTTTGTGTATCAAGGTCAAGAATACCCTATTATGGTTAGGGGAGATATGGAGTCAGTAGATGAACTCAGTAATTACGCCATCAAATCCTCTATTACCGATGAGAAGACCCTTCTTAAACAGGTGGCAGATGTAGGACCACAAAAGCAGGTTACCAATATTAGAACCTATAATGGAGATACATCAGTGACGGTAATGGCTGATATTGCTTCGGGTTATAATGCAACAGAATTAGCTAACCAAGTGGAAGGTGAGTTTGCTACACTCCATCTGGGAAACATGACGATAACAGGTGATGGTGAAAAAGCAAGTATCATTGATTTATTTGGAGATGTAGGTATAGTCGCAATAGTAGCCATTATCCTAGTGTTTGGGGTGCTATTAATTCAGTTTAAATCCTATTTGCAACCTCTGTTAATATTAGTTACATTACCTTTAGCCTGTGTTGGTTCTTTGGCTGGGTTGTTCATAACAGGGCAAGAATTATCCTTTACAGCCCTTATTGGTATGGTTAGCTTGATTGGTATTGTGGTTAATAACGCGATTGTATTACTTGACTTTATTAATGAGGAACGGGATAAAGGAAAGACAGTGAAGGATGCATGTATTGATGCCGTGGATCAACGCTTTAGACCTATTATGCTTAGCAGCTTTACAACAGTAATGGGGCTAATACCCCTAGTTCTATCTGGAGAGATCCTATTTGTGCCTATGTCCGTTTCATTAATTTCAGGGATACTGGTATCTACACTATTAACCCTTGTATTTTTCCCTGTCATCTATTATGTGGCTTATCACAAGCAGGATAAGGATTTAAATGAGGAAAATACTCAAGCATATAAATATTAGTTAATGAGGTTATAAAGAATATTCTTACTTGGCTGAAAAACATGAAATAGGTTTATTAATTGATAGAGAATATGAGGAAGTAACAGTTGCCTACCATCAAGAAATACTTACCTATCAACAAGCCCTTCATACGTATACGGAAACATTAGATAGAACCATTGATACCAGTACATTGGAGGCTAATGAAGTGTTAATTGATGATGTGATTTTATAATGCTAAAGCAACCTTATCATAGGATGATTATGTCCAATGATAAGGTTTTTTGTCTTGATTAAGGAAATAATTCTATGTACAATAGAAATTAAATAGGATTCATAGCTTTTAAAACTGAGGGGTGATAAAGTGGTGAAGAATAGGATCAACATTGCAGGGAAACTTCAAGCAATGAAATTAAAATATAAATTTACTTTAGTCTTTTTAGTATCTATTATCTTTTTGCTAATGCTCAGTTTAATATCTCTACAACATACCGTTCATGTCTATAATAATCAGCTATACGAAACACTCATGGTAAGCACTAATATTTCTAGTAACACAGGAGATCAGCGTCTCAAGGATTTAGTTGACAGCTCCTATGATGTTATCACAAACAATGAATTCCAAGATCAATTAGTAATGATCAATGAAAGTGAAAATTACGCTAGATATGAAATAACCAATGAAATTACTGACAAATTATATGCCTATTTATTTAATCCTGATATAGCATCTATTCAAGTTATTTGTAATAATGGTGACAATATCCATGCGACCAAAGTTGTATCCAAGCTTAACCAAGAGTTGTTGGATACTATATATCACGGAACTCAACAGCTAGAAGGTGAAATCTATTGGGTGCCACCGTCTGAAAGTACCGGCAACACCATTATTTTGGCGAGGCAAATAAGACAGATTAAGAACTTAAGTCTTGAACCTTTAGGTGTTCTCATTTTTAGAATTAAGCCAGAGGGAATTGTCCAAGGGGCCGTTCATAATGAACTCAATAATAATGTTTTTTTAATCAGTGAAGATAGTTATATTTATAGAACGGATAGTGAGCTTCCTTTTGAGGATGTGAAGCCTAGTAAGGAAGATTTTAATGGGTATTCTATTAAGTCAATCAAGGGGCATAAGTACTTCTTTACCTATAAACAATCCAACTATAACAATTGGATTTATGTCAACTACATACCTTATGATGAGTTGATCAAAAGTGCCCTAGCTACGACCCGGCTCTATATTTTTATTTATCTAGGTAGTGCTATCGTATTTATCTATCTTATTAATCGAATTGTTAATCGCTTGTTAAAGCCTGTGGAGTCACTAACAAGACGAATGCGTAAAGTAGAAAATGGGGACTTCCATCAAGAGATAGAAAATGATATTCTAGTTAATTTAAAGCATGGTAACGAAATTGATCATCTGGAATATGATTTCTATTTGATGTTAGATAAGATTAACCATCTTATAGATGAAAATTATATTAAGCAACTCCAAGTAAAGAAGTTTCAGATCAAAGCGCTTCAAGCTCAAATCAATCCTCATTTTTTATATAATACTCTAGACTCTATATTTTGGCTTGCTAAGATCAATCAACAAAAGGATATTTCTGTAATGATTAAGTCTCTAGCCAATTTAATGCGTAAATCCATTGATGAGAGTACTCAAATAATTTCCATAGGTGAAGAATTGAGTCTTTTACAGGACTATATTAATATTCAAAAAATAAGGCATAAAGACCGCTTGAAGATTGAAATGAATGTTGAAGAGGAAGTTCTTCATGATGAAATACCAAAGTTGACTCTGCAGCCCCTTGTTGAGAATTCTATAAATTATGGATTGGAGAAAAATACAGGGGAGTGTTTCATTAACATTCAAGTATTTGAAGATAAAGATTATGTATGTTTATCAGTTGAAGATAATGGCATTGGGATGTCACCCGAATTATTAGAACAGTTGAATAAAGGGTTAATCAAACCAACAGGAACAGGTATTGGTGTAAAAAATATTAGAGAAAGATTAGATAATATATATAATAATGATTTTGGACTTAATTATCAGAGTAATGAGAAACAAGGTACAATTGTTGTTGTAAGAGTGCCTAGGAGAAGGGATAGAAGTTAAGTAAGATATTTGGGGAGTTGGTACTAGGTGTACAAATTATTATTGGTGGATGACGAACATATTGTACGATACGGCATATCTCAAATCATCCATTGGGATAAGTATGATATTCAAGTATTGCAAGCAGGCAATGGGGAAGAGGCGTTAAAAGTTATAGAAAAAAATATGCCAGATTTTATTTTGACGGATATAAGAATGCCAGGATTAGATGGATTGGAACTAATTGAAAGAGTATCCCATGCTAAAGACCAGATTATTTTTGCTATCTTATCCGGTTATAGTGATTTTGAATACGCTAGGAAGGCGATGGCTTTTGGTGTTAAACATTATTTGCTTAAGCCTGCTGAAGAAGAGGAGATCATTAAAGTTATCAAAAGTATGATTCGAGAAAAAGAGTTGATGGAAAATAAAAACAAAGTATTGGATCAGATTAATGTTAATAAATTAGTATTTGAAGACAATGAACATAACAATGGGGTAGTCAATGAAATCATTAAAGCAGTGAAAGAACATGTGAGTAATGAAAAACTCTCTTTGAACTGGTTGGCAAAAAATGTATTATTTCGTAATCCAGACTATATAGGAAAAGTTTTTAAGAAGGAACTTAACGTTAGCTTTAGCGAATACTGTATGGAATTAAGAATTAATAAAGCTAAAGCGTTATTACTTTCTAGTCATAAGAATAAAAAGGTTAGCCAAGTAGCAGAAGAAGTTGGATTTGGTAATAACCCAAGATATTTTAGTCAGGTTTTTAAGAAGAAGACAGGCTGTACCCCTAACCAGTATAGAAAAATTCACGGATAGCGAATTGATTATTGATTAGAAGTCGTTATTTTATACAAAAATATCGGAATTTTAACTATTGGGTTGTTGAAAATTTCTTTATACTTAGGATATCCCATATATAGGGGGAAAATGTTTGGAGGGATCGGTTATGAAGAAAGTATTAGTATTATGTTTAGCAGCCATATTAGCTTTATCCACTTTACTTGTAGGATGTGCTGGTGAAGAAGAAAAGCAAGATGTGGGAAAAGAAACTACTCAAAAAACAGCGGATAACAAAGATGTAAAGGATGTTAAATCTGATGAAAAAGTAACGACACTTCGTATGATGTGGTGGGGTTCACAAAACCGTCATGATCGCACATTAAAAGTGATAGAACTCTATGAATCAGAAAATCCTAATATTAAAATTGAACCAGAGTTTTCTGGTTGGGATGGTTACTGGGAAAAAATCGCAGCTCAAACTGCTGCTAATTCCTTACCTGATATTTTTCAGCAAGATTATAAGTATTTAAGTCAATATGGTAGTAAGGGTTTATTAGAAAATTTATATCCTTATGCAGATAATAAGACATTAGATCTTTCAGATGTTCCTGAAGGGAATTATATTGGTGGTGAAGTAGATGGTAATCTTTATGGTCTTTGTATTGGTATCAATGCATTAAGTATCATCTATAATGATAGAATATTCAATGAAGCGGGAGTCGCTAAACCAGAGCCTAATTGGACCTATTCGGACTTTATTAAAGCAGCTGAAGAAATCAATAATAAAACTGGTGTATATGGTTTAACATCTTTAATGGGGGAACACTACAACGGGTTAAGTTATTATATTCGCCAAGATGGTAAATCTTTTTATTCAGCAGACAACAAGACATTGGGATTTGAAAAATCGGACTTTATAGAATTTATGAGTAGAGAACTAGAGATAAAAGAAAAAGGCATAGGCTTACCAGCCGATGCAGCAAATGAAAAAAGATCTGTGGAAGAAAATCATGTAGCAACTGGTGAAGCAGCTATGAGTTATCTATTTAGTAATCAAATTATAGCTGTTCAATCAGCAGCGGAAGATACAATTAAAATGACTGTTCTTCCTAAAGGAGAAGACCAGAAGATGGATGGTCTTTACATTAAGCCAGGACAATTTTTATCTGTAGCAGCATCTTCAGATTATAAAGATGAGGCAGTTAGTTTTATTGATTTCTTTACCAATTCAATAGAAGCAAACAAGATTTTAATGGCAGAAAGAGGAGTTCCTATTTCTACGAAGGTTAGCGAAGCACTTAAACCATTATTAGAGCCAAGCCAAGTGGAAATGTTTGATTATCTTGCATTGGCTGTGAATCATTCTACACCTATTTCTAAACCTGAACCTTCTGTTCACGGTGAGGTTGATAAAGTATTAGAGAACACATATCAGCAGGTTATGTTTAAGCAAATAACTCCAGAACAAGCAGCAGATCAATTCTTCAATGAAGCAGAAAAAATATTAAATAAATAAATGGATTAACATAGACTCGATAACATTTTGTGTCGAGTCTATATTTTCAGAATGGAGGTCCTAATGTGATTAAAAAAAATAAAGGAAAAGTGAAAGATATAGACAATAAAATGGGATATTTGTTTATAGCGCCTTGGTTAATTGGTTTTATTGTATTCACACTTGTTCCTTTTGTTGCATCCTTTTTCCTTTCCTTATCTCAATATGATATTGTTTCATCCCCAGTATGGATTGGGTTAGATAATTATAAGAATATTCTGTTTAATGACCCTCGATTTATCAAGTCATTAGCTGTTACATTTAAGTTTGTATTAATATCGGTACCTGCTAGATTAGCTTTTGCCTTATTTATTGCCATGCTCTTAACACAAAAAAGAAAAGGTATAGGTTTCTATAGGACAGTATTATACATACCTTCAATAATTGGTGGTAGTGTAGCTGTAGCAGTCATGTGGAGGCAGTTATTTGGTAGAGAAGGTGCTCTCAATGATATCCTTATGAGTCTAGGACTAATGGAAGAACCTTTTAGCTGGATTGCAAGCCCTAATACAGCATTGGGAACACTCATTATTTTAGCAGTATGGCAGTTTGGTTCACCTATGCTTATATTCCTTGCGGGATTAAAACAAATTCCTAAAACACTTTATGAAGCAGCAGCTATTGATGGTGCAAATTCTTTTAGAAGGTTTTTTCATATTTCCATTCCTGCCTTAACACCCGTTATCTTTTTTAATTTTATTATGCAGACCATTAATGGATTTATGACCTTCACTCAAAGTTATATTATTACTGATGGTGGTCCATTTGATAGTACACTACTGTATGCTCTTTATCTATTTCAGCAAGCCTTTTCCTATTTCTCCATGGGATATGGATCTGCTTTAGCATGGATTTTATTGATCATTATAGCTATTTTAACATCTCTTGTGTTTAAATCATCATCCTATTGGGTGTTCTATGAGTCAAAGGAGGATTAAAGTGAAAGGAAAGAGTTCAAGAAATATAAATTCACTGATGTTTCATCTGTTGTTAGGAGCATTGGCATTTACTATGCTCTACCCGATTCTCTGGTTATTAGCAAGTTCTTTCAAGAATAATGCTGAGATATTTGGAAATGCAAGTTCTTTAATTCCTGATCAATGGGAGTTCACAAATTATATAGAGGGATGGAAAGGATTTGGTGGTATATCCTTTGGGCGCTTTTTTGCCAATACATTCTTTATAGTCATTACATCGACAATTGCGCAAGTATTATCTTCTTCAGTGGTGGCTTTTGGCTTTTCAAGAATTAAGTTTGTAGGAAGAAAGATTTTCTTTGCATGCATGATTTTGACTCTAATGCTTCCTAACCAAGTTTTGATTATACCTCAATATATCTTATTTTCAAAATTGGGATGGTTAAATACTTATGCACCCCTTATATTACCCTCATTTTTTGGTGTACCATTCTTTATCTTTATGATTATTCAATTCATCTATGGAATACCAAAGTCTTTAGATGAATCAGCCAAAATAGATGGATGTGGAAAGATTCAAATTTTCGGTAGGATTATATTTCCACTATTAAAACCAGCATTAATAACATCAGCAATTTTTTCATTTTATTGGAAATGGCAAGAGTTTTTAGCTCCATTACTTTATTTACAAAATGCGAAGAAGTATCCTGTATCCTTGGCACTTAAAATGTTCGCTGACCCAAATTCAGTTTCTAATTGGGGAGCCATGTTCGCAATGTCTGTATTATCCTTAGTACCTCCATTTGCTTTATTTATCATCTTCCAGAGGTATTTGGTAGATGGAATCAGTACAACAGGAATTAAATAAGCGTGATAAACCTAAAATACTCTACTTTTTGTTGATATACTTTATCCTGTATACTTTCTTCCATGGCTAAGTTATAATAACAGATAAGGCAACATGTATACAGGATAAGGGGGAAACAAAATGGATATTTCATGGGTACAATTAGGCATTATTTGCCTCTTAGTCTTTTTCGCAGGACTAGTGGATTCCATAGCTGGTGGTGGTGGGTTAATTTCCGTACCAGCCTACTTTTTTGCAGGTATACCAGCACATTTTGCTTTAGGTACGAATAAATTCTCTGCAGCTGTAGGTACATTTCTATCTACTTTGCGCTTTATAAAAAATAAAAGATATCACTTGCAGGCGGCATTGGTATCCATAGTCAGTGCATTCATTGGATCAGCTTTAGGAGCACGACTTGTATTAGAGATGGACGAAAGAGTTATACAAATCGTTTTAGTTATTACATTGCCTGTTATAGGAATATATCTGATGACTAAAAGAGGTTTTGGTAAGGAGGAGAAGAAGAACTTGCCCATGGCAAAAGTTATCCTTCTATCCATATTGTCGGCGTTCTTAATAGGTGCTTATGATGGATTCTATGGTCCAGGAACAGGGACGTTGTTGATCCTATTCTATACAGGGTTCATAGGATTTGACTTGACTACAGCATCTGGTAATGCAAAGATCGTCAATCTAACCTCTAATATAGCTGCGTTAATTACCTTTATCATCCATGGTAAGGTACTTTTCTTTATCGGCATACCAGCAGCCATCTGCAGCATGGCAGGACACTGGATCGGTTCAGGGTTAGCTATAAAGAACGGTGCAAAAGTCATCAGACCCGTCTTCATAGCAGTATTCGTTGGTTTAATGCTGAAAATTGTTTACGATATTTTTATGTAACTGCGTATTTGTTATACAATAAGAGTAGTTAAGATGTTTATGGAGTAGTGAATTGCAGATCGTTCGGATTAATGGCTTAATGAAGATTTTTTAATACACAACAAAGAATAATTTGATATCGAAAAGAATGCAAGGTGTTCTATGGAGCCGCGAACCATGGACGGTGAGCCCAGCTGTCAAAGACATGGACGTCTTCCCAGCTGGCGTAATAGAATTCCTTGCATTCTTGACCCTATTAGTAATATGCAAATAGAGTTGTTTTACAAAGTCTATTGACTAAAAAAAGTGAATACACTATAATGAAAGCAAAGAACATGAATAATGGAGCTAGGGGAGTCTTCGGACTGAGAAGTATATTACTGACCCTTATTACCTGATCCAGGTTATACTGGCGTAGGGAAGCGGATATTTTATAAATTAGATATTTCAAGCCTTCCTTAACAGGAAGGCTTTTTCGTTGCTCTTTTGTCTCAGTTCTTTATAATGAATTTTTGAGGAGGGCATGTTACATGCAAGCATTTTTTGATTCTATTATGGGTAAATCCGTAATGGGTATATTAGCAGTCATTATCTTATTTCTTGCCGTAGGTATCGGCAACAGTAGAAAAAGGTTTAATACTAAGGTATTAGTTTATTCAGCTGTAGCACTTGCACTTGGTACGGCATTATCCTTTGTGAAGATTCCAATTCCAACATTATTCCCATTGGTGAACGGTGGTTCAGCTACTTTATTAAGTATGTTGATGGTTGTATTAATCGGTTATTGGTTTGGTCCTGTTCAAGGCCTATTATCAGCAATGACATACGGCTTACTACAATTGATTCTTGGACCCTATGTTATCCACCCTGTTCAGTTAATTTTTGATTACATCTTAGCATTTGGTATGCTCGGATTATCTGGGTTCTTTAGAAAAGGTAAATATAGTTTAACAATAGGTTATTTAGTTGCTGTAAGTGGACGTTTCGTTTTCGCTTTCTTATCAGGCTATATCTTTTTCGGTGAATATGCGCCAGAAGGCATTGGACCAATATTCTATTCAGCTTACTACAACTTAAGTTATTTAGTACCTGAAGCAGTTATTACAATAGCTTTATTAATGCTTCCACCAGTAAGAAGTGCTATTAAGCAGGTGGGTAAAGCTGCAATGAATTAGAGAACGGAGATCTTAAATAGAAAGTCTGAGAGTATTAGCTCTTAGGCTTTCCTTGTAAACTGCTACTTCTTTTGATGATTGGAAAATATTTTTTTATTGAAGTGCTTGACAACTATAATAGGCTATGATAAGATAAATATCGTCTTCAAAATAAATATGCGGATGTGGCGGAACTGGCAGACGCACTAGACTTAGGATCTAGCGCCCTTGGCGTGGGGGTTCGACTCCCTTCATCCGCACCAATCAAAAAGAGCGATTAATATCGCTCTTTTTACCTATGTAAAAAAATGAAAAGTGACTATAAAATAAGCCTTGTAAGATCATCTTACAAGGCTGTTATTTTGGAATAGGAAAGTTCGTGTTTTGCTCTTAGTGATTTACTCTACAGTTACTTCAACATGGTCAAAGTAATTCAATATAGTATCTACTACTCGTGTTTCATCTGAAGCAAAGATAAGATAGCTGATATCAACTTCAGAAGTGGTGATTAACTTAATCTCAATTTCTTCCTCAGACAATAAGTCTAATGTTTTTGCAAAGACACCAGGTGTATGCTTCATGGCATCACCGTATAAAGAAATCTTACTATTAGTTGAATTAACATCCAAACGAAGATTCTCAATATATTTTTGTTTTAATTCATTAATGATCTTAATGGCTTCGTTTAGATCTTCATCATGTATGGTAAAAGAAATACTTATACTCTCCTTGTATGGTGGAGTCATGCTAATCATATCTATGTTTAACTTTTCTCCTAGTGCATTAAAGATTTTTGAAATAATTATAGCATCGGAAGGTGCATTGGCTAAAGTAATTAATGTCACATCCGGTGTGATGGTAAGATTAGTAATAACATCTTTCATTTTGACACCCCTCTTATTATTATGTATCTATTTTTGTCTTATGTGAAAGTTCTCTGAATTGAGTGGATGAAATTGAAGCGTTTTCATTCACACCAAGGAGACTTTCCTAATCTACAAACTTCCTATGGAAGATGTAGCGCAGCTACTTATAATTATATGTCTTATCTGACTTGTTCTCAGTACTGTGCAAAGGTTATGACATATGGAATATGAAGTCAATTTTTATGCATCTAATTTAATATTCAGACAAGTTTGGTAATTGTTATTCCTATTATACATGAATAAGGCGGGCTTTACAACAACATTAAGTATTTTACTATAATTTACACTCTACCTATGGTTATTTTGTTAACAAAGCGAAAAACTCCTCTCTGCTAAGCTGCAGAGAGGAGTTTTTCCATTTGATCTACGATACCATCGATATCATCCATAATCTCTTGTAAGTTTTTAGACTTAATGGGTTTAATGCTCTGAATGAAAGAATCAATCTTCAGAGTTAACGATGGTTCATTATAATACGAAGTCAATAAACAAACCAGAGCGGTATAAAATCCGCCGGTTTTATAGAGCTCTCTAACAGAAAAAATATTTCCGTAAGTTAGATAGATATGCTCCGATAGATGATTTTCTTTTAAAGGTTTAAAATACAATCTCAATACTTGTTCAAGATCATCAGCTTTTTGTGTGGTGAGGCTTATATCGATTATATCTCTGTCTTTTTTCATCTAAGCACCTTCCTGTACGCTTATTTTAACCTTCATGTTTCCACTTATCCTATTAGTAAAATAAAACCTATACACCTGATTATTCAAGTTATGTTCCAGAGTGCATGTCATCCCCCATCAGGGTATAAGCCCTATCTCTATTTTATCCTATAATATACAAATGTGCAAAGGGTAAATTGTCGAATAATATCTAATTTTAACATAATAATAAAGATGATTTCAGAATAACTTAATAATTTGTTATATAATAGTAATAATTGTAACAAATTAAATTTGTTAAATACTTATCAAAAACAGCGGATTAACTCTTTTTGAAACGTAAAAGCACGATAACTATCTTTTTGTCATGATACATCATAATGATGAAAAAAATGTTAATAATAGATATTGAACTAAATATTGCAAAGGTCTTTTCTTTAGTTCAATATTATTATTTAAGTTATAAGTTGAATAGTTCTAAATAATTACTAGATTTATAGTAATTGTTTAATTGTACTTATATAGATGGATGTTAGATTGAATTTATAATCAAATAATGATGAACATTGAATTATAGCCGATTAAGAAAGAAAATATAATGTTGTGTTTTAAAGTTAAAAATGATAAGATTTTATATGGAAGTTTTTAGATTAAGGAGGAGAATGAAAAAATGGGAAAACTCAAAGTAATGAGTATTTTTGGTACACGTCCAGAGGCAACAAAGATGGCTCCAGTTGTAAAAGCTTTAGAAGCATGTGATGACATACATAGCGTGGTCTGTGTTACTGCACAACATCGTGAAATGCTCGATCAAGTCCTAGAGATTTTTGATATAAAACCAGATTATGATTTGAATATAATGAAAGATAGACAGACGCTTACAGGTGTTGCTGTTAGAGCTTTAGAAGGTTTAGAGAAGGTCATGCAAAAGGAAAATCCTAATTTGGTACTGGTTCACGGCGATACATCAACAACTTTCATTGGAAGTTTAGTCGCTTATTACAATCGCATTAAGGTTGGGCATGTGGAAGCTGGTTTAAGAACTTATAATAAACTTGAACCTTTCCCTGAAGAAATGAATAGACAATTAACAGGTCGCATTGCAGATCTTCATTTTTCACCGACTACACTAGCAAAAGATAATCTCTTGAAAGAAAATATTGATGAAAATCTGATTTATATAACAGGCAATACAGCTATTGACGCTATTAAGACAACAGTGAAACAAGACTATGAATTTACTGTTGATGCACTGAATAAGATTGATTATGAAGGTAAAAGGGTTATCGCCATGACTGCCCATCGACGAGAAAATCTTGGAGAGCCTTTAGAAAACATCTGTAAGGCAGTGAAGAGAATTGCTGACGAATACGGTGATGTAGAAATTGTTTATGCAGTTCATCTCAACCCAGCTGTAAGAGAAGTAGCATGGAAATACTTAGATGGACATGAGCGCATTCACTTATTAGATCCATTAGATATCAATGATATGCACAACCTATTGCGTAGAAGTTACTTAGTATTAACGGATTCTGGTGGATTACAAGAAGAAGTACCTTCCTTCAATAAACCAGTTCTTGTTTTACGTAATGTAACAGAACGCCCTGAAGGTGTTGATGCTGGAACATTGAAACTAGCAGGTGTTAATGAAGAAAACATCTATAACTTAGCGAAAGAATTGTTGGAAAATAGAAGTGAGTATGAAAAAATGGCAACATCCAACAATCCATTTGGCGATGGGGAAGCCTCAGCTAGAATAGTATCTTCTATCTTAAAATATTTTGGTATTCAAGAAGAAACGATAAAAATGTTTGGGTAGTAATGCAGAGTTTTATTATAAAAATATAGATAGTTTTTATAGAATGCTATGAAGTGTTTATTCAATATGCTAAAAATAAAAATAAAATGTTATACAATGTGTACTAATTTATAACTAAAAATTTTGTTCTTTACTAGACACACGTTCATTTTGCGAGTATAATTAGAATAGTCTTTTAGTGTAGAAAGTGGGTTTTTTGATTGAAATTTGACTCTAAAGTGATGAAAGGTTTGTCGTTAGTCACCCAATTTGGTCTTTTGATGGCGATACCTATATTTATTTGTATTTTAGTAGGTAGTTTCTTAGACAAACTTTTGGGTACACAAGTATTATTTCTCATCATCTTTACAATTTTAGGTGTATTAGCCGCTTTCCGTAATATGTATATCACTGGAATGAAATATTCCAAGAAGAAAGGAAAGGATTCTAATAAATGAATAAAAAACCTTCAATCTTTATACAACTATCTATAAAAATAATTGGCATACTAGGAATAGTTTTTGGCCTAGGTCTTATTTTAATAAATGATCCCTACGATCCATGGGTGTTCGCCAAAGGACTTTTATTTGGTGGACTCTTTTCAATATTAAAAGTTAAACTTATGGAGTCAACAATGAAAAAAGCTGTAAAAAAGGATCCTGTTAAGGCGCAATCCTATGCAAGTCTTCACTACTTCATGCGCTATTTACTAACAGGTCTTGTTTTAGTGGTTGCAGCTTTGGAACCAAGCATTGGTATCTTTGGTGCCATTATTGGTATACTATCACTTAAATTAGCTGCTTATCTTCAAGGATATTCTGAAAAGTCTGTACCTAAAGATGGCAGCGTACAATTTGTAGAATGGGAGGATGATGAGGAAGAAGCTTCTGATTTTTAGAGTTTCTTATGGATTCATTATCTTATGTCTACATATATTATTTTTTCGCGTATACAATATATTGTATAGGCACGAAGCACGAAAGTTTGATTTAAAGTAATATGTTTTTGACTGTAATATTGTTATGTTACATATAATAATCATCAGTTAGGAATGTATAGAAAGGAGTTGAGAAATGGATGGGAGGATTTGATTTTAATAACCATTACGTCTTTCCGGTAAAGTTAGGTAATTATGAATTTTGGGTCACTGAATCACTCATTGTCTCTTTCTTCATATGTACGATGTTAGTACTTATAGCCCTTGTTATCCGATACTTTATTGGTAAGCCGAAAAAAATCCCTGCTGGTGTTCAAAACGTCATGGAATTTATCGTTGAAATGCTGGATAATTTCACCGTTTCATCAATGGGAGAAAAATGCATTGGCTTTTCTTCCTTCTATGGCTCAATGTTTATTTACATCATCGTAAGTAACCTTGCAGGTCTATTCTTAGGACCAGTTGTAAATTCCAATGGAGACGTTACGATAGGATTCATGCGTCCCCCAACAGCAGATTTAGCTGTAACTTTCAGTTTGGCAATGCTAACATTCTTTATGATTCATTATTTTGCCATTCGTTCGAAGGGTGTAGGAAACTGGTTAAAAGGTTTCACAGAGCCCATGTGGTTATTAACACCTATTAACCTTATTGGTGAGATTTCAACACCTATATCTCTTGGTTTCCGTTTGTTCGGTAACGTGTTAGGTGGAACCATTATTATTGGTTTATATTATGCAATGCTTCCTGTATTAGCATTAATAGGTATACCAATAGCACTACATGGTTATTTTGATGTATTTGCAGGAGTACTGCAAGCGTTTATTTTCGTTATGTTAAGTATGACATTTGTATCGAATGCAATGGATGATTAGGTATTGTTTATACCTAAGAAGGTGAGGTGAATAAATGGATATTATAGAGCTTCTAATCGGTTGGATGGAGAATGTTGATCCATTAGCCCTTGTCCTTGCTTTCTCTGCTATTGGTGCAGGTATTGCCATGATAGCAGGTATTGGTCCAGGGATTGGTCAAGGCTTTGCGGCTGGTAAAGCAGCAGAAGCAGTTGGTAAAAATCCGGAGCATGGAGGAAGACCTGCAACCATTGTCATGTTACTAGGTGCAGCAGTAGCAGAAACATCGGGGATCTTCTCATTAGTAATAGCTATCATCTTGTTATTTGCTAATCCACTCATTAACCAAGATGGTGTGGGTATCGTATTAGCAGCAAGTGCTTTAGGTGCAGGTTTATCCATGGTAGCAGGTATTGGACCAGGTATTGGTCAAGGATATGCAGCAGGTAAAAGTGCTGAGGCTGTCGGTAAACGTCCAAAACATCAAAGTGCTATTGTTAGAGCTATGTTGTTAGGACAGGCAGTTGCTCAGACAACTGGTATTTATGCATTAATAATTTCATTGTTATTACTATTCGTAAATGTATTTGCGGGTATCTAAAATTAAAATTATTTATTGTTCAATAAGGAGGAATTCATTATGGAAAACAATATTGATGGAAACGCTCTGATTCTTGCATGTTCAGCAATTGGCGCAGGTTTAGCTATGATAGCAGGTATTGGACCTGGTATTGGTCAGGGATTCGCAGCTGGTAAAGGTGCTGAAGCAGTTGGTCGTCAACCAAACGCTCAATCAGATATTATCCGTACAATGTTATTAGGTGCAGCGGTAGCCGAAACAACAGGTATCTACGGTCTTATTATCGCCATCATCTTATTATTCGCTAACCCATTAATTTCAACATATGCATCAATGCAATAATCATACTGCAAAGTAAAATAAACTTAGATGTAGCCAAGAAAACAACGAACATATATAATCAGGCTGGTGCATCATGGTCCGTATCATGATCACTATGATGTGCCAGTATAGTAGAGGCTGATGTTAATGTGTTGAGTTGATATTCGGGTATGTACAGACCGAAGGGAGGAATAAGACGTGTCAATAATATCTGCCTTCACAACGAAAGCAATGAATATTGCGATGTTATCTGCAGGTAAGACTGCTGGAGAGGGAGAAGTTGTTAACTTTGACCTTGATCTCTTAATCAGAGGTGCATTGCATTTAATTATGATTCTCGTCCTCTTTTATCTATTAGGGAAAATTCTCTTTAATCCGATTAGAGAAGCACTGAAAAAGAGACAAGAAGGCATTGAGAATGACTTTAATGACATTACCGAAGGTAAGCAGGAAGTCAAGGAATTACGTGAAAAATATGAACATAAAATCGCTCATATCGAAGAAGAAGCAGATCGCATTTTAGGCGAAGCTCATAAAAAAGCTCTTGATCAGCAAAAAGATATGATTAATGAGGCGAAAGAAGAAGCAGAACGTATCATTAAGCGAGCGAAATTAGAGATAAAACGTGAAGAAGAAAAAGCACGTGATGAAATTAAGCAAGAAGTTATCCAAGTTGCTTCACTTATGGCCAGCAAGTTTATTGCTTCTTCAATGGACCCAGCTCTTCAAAGTAAATTACTTGAGGAATCCATTGATGAGATAGGGGATAGCCTATGGAAGGAATAGTTGCTAGAAGATACGGTGAGGCCTTATTTGCGGTAGCACTAGAAAAGAATTTAGTTGAAGAAATTAAAAAAGATGTGGAAGAGTTATTAAGTGTTCTTCGACAAGATGAAGATATGCTTCACTTCCTAGATCATCCTAAAATTAATGTGGATGAGAAACAAAACACATTAGAGAAGATCTTTAAAGGTAACATCCAAAAAGATTTATTAGGACTTTTAATTCTTGTATTAAAGAAAGCTCGTCAAGATCACATTATAGCTATTCTTGAGTATTATTTAGAAGAATACAAACGCTATAAGAAGTTAGTAACAGCTTCCATCAGCTCTGCTGTGGAACTATCTGATGAGCAAAAGAACAAATTAAAAGCAACCTTAGAAGATAAATTAAAAGATAACATCGACATGGTTTTTGAAGTTAATCCAGAGTTAATTGGAGGGCTCATCCTTCGTGTTGGTGATAACGTCATTGATAACAGTATTAAAGGTAAGCTAAACGGACTGACTAAATCATTAAAGCAGGTTCAACTTAGCTAAACCGACCTTACCTTTTAGAGATATATAGAAAGGCGGTGTTAATAGACCATGAATCTTAGACCAGAAGAAATAAGTAAGATTTTGAAAGAGCAAATCAAAAATTATGATACACAATTAGAAACAACAAACGTGGGTACGGTTATCCAGGTTGGTGACGGTATTGCTCGTATTCATGGTTTGGAAGAAGCCATGTCAGGTGAGTTATTAGAATTCCCTGGCGATGTATACGGTATGGTACTTAACTTAGAAGAAGATAACGTAGGTGCCGTTTTATTAGGTTCTGATCAGGGGATTAAAGAGGGTGACTTAGTTAAAGCTACAGGAAGAGTAGCTGAGGTTCCAGTTGGGGACGCTATGTTAGGCCGTGTTGTTAATGCCTTAGGTCAAGCTATTGATGGCAAAGGACCTATTAATACAAATAAAACAAGACCTGTTGAACGTGTAGCTCCAGGGGTTATCACAAGACAATCCGTTGATACACCATTACAAACAGGTATTAAATCCATTGACTCTATGGTTCCAATCGGACGAGGTCAAAGGGAATTAATTATCGGAGACCGTGAAACTGGTAAAACAGCTATTGCGATTGATACGATTATTAATCAAAAGCATGAAAACGTACTTTGTATATACGTAGCAATTGGCCAAAAGGCATCAACAGTTGCTAATATCGTTACAACTTTAGAAGAGCATGGCGCAATGGATTACACAACAATCGTTGCTGCTACAGCTTCTGAATTAGCTCCATTACAATATATCGCACCATATGCAGGGTGTGCCATCGGTGAAGAGTGGATGGAAGACGGTAAAGACGTATTAATCATCTATGATGATTTATCCAAGCATGCGGTAGCTTACCGTGCCATGTCATTACTTCTTAGAAGACCACCAGGACGTGAAGCTTATCCTGGGGACGTATTCTACTTACATTCAAGATTGCTTGAGAGGGCAGCGAAATTAAGTGATGAATACGGCGGTGGTTCAATAACTGCGTTACCAATTATCGAAACACAAGCAGGTGACATTTCTGCTTATATACCAACCAATGTTATTTCCATTACAGATGGACAGATTTTCCTTGAAACAGAATTATTTAATGCAGGTATGCGTCCAGCGATTAACCCTGGATTGTCTGTATCAAGGGTTGGTGGTTCTGCACAGATTAAAGGAATGAAGAAGATTGCAAGTCCAATTCGTGTGGAATTAGCCCAATATCGTGAGCTGGCTGCTTTCTCTCAATTTGGTTCTGATTTAGATAAATCTACAAAAGAACGTCTTGAGCAAGGTAAGCGTATCATGGAAATATTAAAACAACCACAATACCAACCAATGGGTGTAGAATATCAAGTTGTTATTCTTTACGCTGTGACGAATAAATACTTAATGGATGTTGATGTGGAGCGTATTGGTGAATTCCAAGACGGTTTATTCGCTTTCATTGATAAAAAGTATCCAGAAATAACTAAAGCAATCAAAGCAGAAAAAGTTCTTTCTGAAGAGAATGAAAAAGTACTTGTAGAAGCTATCGGTAGTTTCAAGAAAGAATTTAAATAATATGATCATGTGCTAGGAGTGATGCTATGGCATCCGTTAGAGATATAGAGCTTCGTATAAAGAGTGTTGAAGGTACGAAGCAAATAACAAAGGCAATGAAATTAGTTTCTACGGTAAAGCTACAAAAAGCAAAGAGTCAGGTTTCTTTAACAAGACCTTATTTTGAAAAGACCCGTGAAACCATCGGTGCCATTTTATCAACAACCGATGATATTGATATGCCTTTTCAAACGGACCGTGAAGTTAAAAAGAGAGCCTATATCGTGATCACTTCTGACCGTGGCTTGGCTGGAAGTTATAACATGGGAGTCTGTAAGCTAGTATCAACCGAGATTAAAGATAAAGAGAGTTCTGTAATCGTTGCTGTTGGTAAGAAAGCCAGAGATTACTTTAAAAGAAACGATTATGAAATTCTTAAATCCTATATTGGCTATTCAGAACGACCTAATTTCCGCCAAGCAAAAGCTTTAGCTGATGAAATGTTAAAGCTTTATGAAGAAGGGGTCATTGATGAGATCCATTTAGCGTATACAAAATTTGAATCTACTATCAATCAAGTACCTATGACCATGAAGCTTTTCCCGCTTAATATGGATGATTTTAAGGAGTATGGTCAGGAAGATGTCACTGAAAAGATGACTTATGAGCCTAGTCCAGAGTATGTTTTAGGACAAATCATTCCTAAATATGTGGAAAGTATTTTATATGGTGCTTTAGTAGAATCATCAGCAAGTGAACAAGGGGCAAGAATGACGGCAATGGACTCTGCAACCAATAATGCAGATGATATGATTGATCAACTAACCCTTGCTAAAAATAGAGCTAGACAAGGTAGTATTACCCAAGAGCTTTCAGAAATCGTAGGTGGAGCCGAAGCACTTAAGTAGCGTAGCTATCCCCTAGGGTAAAGGAGTGTGATGAAAAAATGGCTGAAAAAAATGTAGGTAGAATCATACAGATTATCGGTGCTGTATTGGACATAAAGTTCGAAGAAGGACATTTACCAGAGTTATATAATGCCATTGAAATTAAGAAAAAAGATGGCAAAGCATTAATCGTAGAGGTTGCTCAGCATCCTGGTGATGATATCGTTAGATGTATCTCTATGGATGCTACAGATGGACTTGTTAGAGGAATGGAAGCTGTTGATACAGGAGGTCCAATCTCAGTACCAGTTGGTAAAGCTACGTTAGGTCGTATCTTTAACGTAACAGGTGCTCCTATTGATAATAAGCCAGAACCGGAAGGTGCCAGTACGTGGCCAATTCACCGTCAAGCACCTTCATTTGAAGAACAAGCTACAGAAACAGAAATTTTGGAAACAGGTATCAAAGTAATTGACTTACTTTGTCCTTATGCAAAAGGTGGTAAAATCGGTTTATTCGGTGGTGCCGGTGTTGGTAAAACAGTACTTATCCAAGAGTTAATCCGTAATATTGCTACAGAGCATGGTGGATTCTCTGTATTTACAGGCGTAGGTGAGAGATCGAGAGAAGGTAATGACCTTTATCATGAAATGTGCGAATCAGGGGTTATTGACAAAACAACATTAGTGTTTGGTCAGATGAATGAGCCGCCTGGGGCGAGAATGCGTATTGGTCTTACTGGTCTTACAATGGCCGAGTATTTCCGTGATGAACTTAACCAAGACGTATTATTATTCATTGATAATATTTTCCGTTTTGTACAAGCGGGTTCTGAGGTATCAGCCCTTTTAGGTCGTGTACCATCAGCCGTTGGTTACCAGCCAACATTAGCAACAGAGATGGGTGCATTACAAGAGCGTATAACATCCACAAAACAGGGATCAATCACTTCTGTTCAAGCGGTTTATGTACCAGCCGATGACTTAACTGACCCTGCTCCAGCAACAACTTTTGCTCACTTAGATGCAAAGACTGTATTATCACGTGCTATCGTTGAGCTAGGTATTTATCCTGCAGTAGATCCACTTGACTCTTCTTCACGTGTCCTTGATCCACGTATCGTTGGTGATGAACATTATCAAGTAGCTCGTGGTGTTCAAGAGATTTTACAACGTTATAAAGAGCTTCAAGATATTATCAATATCTTAGGTATGGATGAATTATCTGAAGAAGATAAGATTATCGTAACCCGTGCTAGAAAGGTACAAAGATTCTTATCTCAACCTTTCCACGTTGCAGAGAACTTCACTGGTTTGAATGGTAAATATGTACCATTATCAGAAACTATTCGTAGTTTCAAAGAAATTCTTGATGGTAAACATGATAATGTTCCTGAGGCGGCTTTCTTAATGATGGGTTCAATTGAGGATGTCATTCAAAGAGCTAAAGAACTGTAGGTGATGGCTATGGATCAATTAAACTTAAAAATAATTACACCTGACCGCATCTTCTTTGATGGGCAAGTAGATAAAGCTGTTTTTAAAAGTACAGAAGGGGAATTGGCTATACTTTATGATCATATTCCTATCACAGCATTAATTGATTCATCTTCTTTTACAATCATTCAAGGAGACGAAGAAAAGGTTATTGCTGTTCATGGTGGTTATTTTGAATCTCGAGATGATCGCTTGACTGTTCTCACAGATTCTGCAGAATGGCCATACGAGTTAGATGTTGATCGTGCTAAAGCAGCTGTTAAACGTGCAGAAGAACGATTAGCTCAGGATCTAAAAGATGATATTGACCTTATTCGTGCAGAAGTTTCTCTTAAGAGAGCTTTAACACGTATAGAAGTTGCTGAGTTTGATAAAGGTAGATAGTTTAAAAAAACACACAGGTTTTCCTGTGTGTTTTGTATATTTATTCCTTGAACTCTAAAAAATAAGTATGATAGAATATTAAAAGTAGCATATTAATCAAACACGTGAAGTGAAATTGATATAGTTAATCAATGAACCCTATAGGAGGTTTTGATATGTATCATGTAACCTTAGAAAAGATTTTGCAAGAGATGGAGTTAGTTAACTTAACACCAGATATAGATTTATCAAACCGTCTCATTAGTCATGGTGAAACCAATCGACCGGCACTACAGTTAGCAGGCTTTTATAAGCATTTTGATGCTGAGAGAGTTCAGATTATTGGTAAAGTGGAGCATGCTTATTTAGAAGGATTAGAAGAGAATGAGCGTAAGAAAGTCATAAAAACACTCTTTACCTATGATTTACCTTGTATTATTATAACACGAGACCAAGAGCCCTACCCAGAAATGATCGAGTATGCAAATGATTTTAAAGTTCCGCTTTTGCAATCCAAGAAATCAACCTCATATTTTAATGCAGAGCTTATACGCTTGTTAAAGTTTGAGCTAGCTCCAAGAATATCTATTCACGGAGTATTGGTTGATATCTATGGTGAAGGAATTCTTATCATGGGTGAAAGTGGTATTGGTAAGAGTGAAACAGCATTAGAGTTAGTTAAACGAGGTCACCGGTTAGTAGCAGACGATGTGGTTGAGATTAAAAAAATATCGGATAAAGAATTAATTGGTACCAGTCCAGAAGTCATTCGTCACTTTATTGAATTAAGAGGTATTGGAATTATTGACGTTAAAGAGCTTTTTGGTGTAGAATCTGTTAAGGAAGTGCAATCCATTGACTTAGTAGTGAAATTAGAATTATGGCGTGATGATAAAGAATATGACCGTTTAGGTCTCAATGAAGAATACATTGAGATATTAGGGAATAAAGTAGTCTGTCACTCCATTCCTATCCGTCCTGGTAGAAACATAGCTATTATTGCAGAATCTGCTGCTATTAACCATCGCCAAAAGAACATGGGTTATAATGCAGCCAAAGAACTCAATAAGAGGGTTATGGGCAATATAAAGCGTAGAAAAGATAACCAAGAAAATAGTGGAGGTAAATAAGATGTATTATGTAGGTGTTGATTTAGGCGGCACAAGCATCAAAGCTGCCATTGTATCAGAAGAGGGGAAAATTCTCGTTAAAGATAGTGTACCAACTTATGCAGAGCGATCAAGTGGTGAGATCTTAAAAGACATGGCCATGTTGATTAAAGGATTAATTAGTGATGCAGGTTTATCAGAAGATCAGATCCAATCCATTGGTGTTGGAAGCCCAGGGACACCAGATGTAAAAAACGGAGTTTTACTTTACGCTAATAACTTTGCAGACTTTAATAATGCACCAATACGAGCTGAGCTTCAAAAATATTTAGACTTACCAGTTTACTTAGAGAATGATGCAAATGCTGCTGCTTTAGGCGAATCTATGGTTGGTGCTGGCCGCGAATACGGTAACTGCGTAGCTGTGACATTAGGTACTGGTGTCGGTGGTGGTATTATTATTGATGGTAAGGTTTATGCTGGTAGTTTCCATGGTGGGGCAGAGCTTGGCCATACTGTTATTGAAGTTGGTGGCGAACAATGTAGCTGTGGTCGTAAAGGCTGCTGGGAAGCTTATAGTTCAGCAACTGCTATTATCCGCGATGGACGTATTGCTGCTGCAAGATATCCAAAATGCCTCATTAATGAGTATGTTGATGGTGATTTAAGTAAAGTCAACGCTAAGGTTGTATTTGATGCTTATCATGAAGGTGATGAATATGCTAAAGAAGTTGTTGAGAGATACATTAAGTACTTAGCTATTGGTATCGTTAATACCATCAACTTATTAGAGCCAGAAGTTCTTGTTATCGGTGGAGGTGTATCAGCTCAGAAAGACAATCTTTTAAATCCTCTAATGGAATATGTAAAAGGTGAAGTTTATGGTGGAGAACCAAAAACCAAGATTAAGATAGCGGAATTAGGGAATGACGCAGGTTTGATAGGTGCCGCTTTCTTAGGAAAAATAGGAAATTAATAACTAGATAAACCTATCTATTTTATACAATTTGACCCAATAGGGTCTTTTTTTTCTGTTATTTATAATTTTTATTAGCTAAAATTACCATAAAATATTAAGCGTTGTTATAAAATATGCCGATATATAATATGTGGTATATGATCAAGTAAGCATATGTAACTTCATAACTAGAAGTAAAATTGTAATTTATAAGAGTGTACAGTAATGAATATACAGATGTACACTTGGAGGGGGAGAGGGCTCTAGATGAAGAGAAAGATGAAGCAATCTAAAAGACCGAGAAATTTTAAGAAGCCGAATATGAAGTGGATAGCTTCTCATTTGTCAAGAAAAATTGTTGTTATAACTATTTTTATTTTAGTCTTTACTTTCATGGCAATAGGTGCTGCAACATCTTATTTAGCATCAAAATATATGAACGATAACATGGAAGCCACTATGGAAAATGAAATAGCCAATATTTCGGATAATGTTAAGTTACATTTTGCTGAATACCTAACCATTGTAGATATTTTAAGTAATGATGCTACGACCTTAAATTTTATTAAGGAGGCTTATTTAGCAGAGCATCCAAAAGATATTGATAGGGATGAACATTACATAGAAGTGGTAACAACTTTAGGTAACCTAAAAACAGCTTATGAAGGGCTTACAAACATATATGTAGCTATCGACAGTAATAATGCTGTCATTACAGATGGAGGTTCCATTTTTAAAGATAAAACTGATTTTGATCTATATAGTCGTGATTGGTATAAGCAGACTCTGGAAAATGGAAAGCCAACAGTATCTAAGCCATATAAAGATTTTGAAACCAATAAATACGTGATTACTCTAGCTTCGCCCATTTACATGGGCAATTCGATACGTGGCGTTATCGGTATCGATTTACCTGCTGATGGTGTTTATGATGTCATTAAAGATTTTGAAAATGAGCAGCGAAAAATCTTAGTCGTTGATGAGGCAGGTAATATAGTGTACTGTGATAATGAAGGTCTTAAGGGGCTTAATTTGACCTTATATAACAGTACCTTCTCAGACCAGGTTTATCAAGAGATTATGAATGAACATTTATCGTTGCAAGATGTGAATGGTAATGTCGTTTTATCTTATAGAGAAGAAAGCACAGGGTGGAAGACCATCTTCTTATATGATCAAGATATGGTTTTAAAAACAGTAATGAATGTTATTGGTATTATTCTACTTGTTTTTGCAGTACTCATATTAGGTATTTCTTTTGTGCTTACCCTAATTATCCGTTTCATGTTAAGGGATATACCGCGTATCAATGAACAGATTAAGAAGGTAGCTGGGGGGGACTTCTCCAATGAGATACAAGTACGAACATCTGATGAGATAGGTCAAATTGCCAAAGCATTAAATAGTATGTCTGATGATTTGAAGGATTTCATTGGTAAAGTACAGAAGGCAAGTGATTCAGTAAGTGAAACGTCGGGTTTATTAGCGGCAACAACTTCTGAGACAAGTCTAGCAAGTCAGGAGATAACCAAGACCGTGGAAGAAATAGCAAAGGGTATGAATGAGCAAGCGTCTACTGTAGACGAGTGTGCAAGACTTACTGACGGATTAGGCAATAAGGTTGAAGTTTTATATGAATCAAGTATAGAAGCATCAAAAAGGGTTTCAACGATGACAGAAGCAAGTGAACAAGGTGTTCAAGCCGTTACAACTCTTAAGCAACGTACAGAATATAATAATCATGCCATTGATGATATTGAAGTATCCATTAATGGATTAGAAAATAATTCTTTAGCCATTGGCAGTATATTAGATACCATTACAGCAATTGCTGATCAAACTAACTTATTAGCACTTAATGCATCAATTGAAGCCGCTAGAGCTGGAGAACATGGTAGAGGATTTGCAGTTGTAGCTGATGAAATTCGTAAGTTAGCTGAAGGGTCAGCTAATGCAGCTAAAGAAATTGGGGAGATATTACTCAATATTCAAAGAGAAAGTAAATCTACTGTTGACAGCATGTCTAAAGTGAAACAATCTGCTACAGAGCAGACTGAAGCAGTAACTATGGTAGGCGGTGCTTTCGAGCAGTTAAATACTATTATCTCAGGTCTTAATGAACAATTTGCTAAGAATGCAGAGTATACAGCAGCTCTTAATGAAGATAAGGACCATATTATTGGTTCTATCCAAAATATTTCTGCAGTATCTGAAGAAACTGCAGCAGCTTCAGAAGAGATTAATGCTTCAATGGAAGAACAATTGGCTGGTATCAATCAAGTAGCATCTGAAGCAGATAACTTAAGTGGCGCTACTGAGCAACTCAATGAACAGTTAAATAAATTTAAAATTTAATAGCTATAAAATAACACATGGGTAGATGCAAGCGTAATTAGTTTGTATACTACCATGTGTTATTTTTCGTAATCTCAACAAGAAGTTTTGAAAATCTCTTAATAAGATGTTAAATAAAGGTTGTAATATGTCGAAATAATAAAAGTAGGTTTTTATTAAAAATGATATAAATCTGATTAGAAAAGGCAGTATTAGATCGTAAGAAATATTAGTGGAATTAGGTATATTTACATTAAACTTATAGGATCAAGGAAAACATATTGGACTTAAAAGGAGATATGGTGATGTTGAAGAAGGCCACGAAGAAAAAAATGCCAAAGAAAAAAGAGAGAAAACCTAAAATTAAATCTAGTAGAAAAGGTAATAAAACCACTACTCTTATTAAGAAAGTTAATCTTGCTGTTATGCTAATCCTAATTGTTGGTTTCATGCTATATGGTGTGATTACATCGGTACAGTCCATTGGTAAGTTATCGGCAATGATGACCAATGAAGCGGAACAAAAGATCAAAGGTATTACCACTGAAGTAGATGCTTTTCTAGGAGAATTTGGTCTGTACTTGAAGGTTGTAGGTAATGATGAAACAGTCGCAAGTCTGATGAAGCAAGCTAATGGAGTGAATAAAACCTTACAGATACTTGAGTTTTCAGAATATAACAAAACAGTTTCTAACTTAAGAAATATTAAAGAAGATTTAAAACAGGCTGAAGGTATTTACCTTGTGGTGGATTCTAATAAGGCGATGATTTATGATAATGGTCTGGATTATAAAGGATCGGAAACTGTTAATGAAGAATGGTATGAAATGACTGTGAATAATGAGGACATTACCATCTATGGACCTCACTTTAGTGAGAAATTTAATGATACTGTCATTACCATATCAAAGCCGGTTTATAACCGTCGCCAATTAGTGGGTATTATAGCCGTTGATATAAGCACTGAAATTTTAGCTAAAAAGTATGCAAGCTATGAATCAGATCTAAATGATGTCATGATTTTGAATGGTGAAGAAGTAGTTTATGCTACAGAAGTTGCCTTAGATGATTTGGAGTATATCCAGCAGAATAATGATTATAGGAATCTAATGACCAATATTAATATGCAAGATTCAGGAGATGAGGATAAGGCTAATATCGTTACTGTTGATGGTCGAACGATTCTAGTTGAAATCAGTACTCTAACGGGATGGACAATAATTGTCAATTATTATGTTGATTTAGTTACTTCTGAAATAATCAACATGGGGATTACTTTAGCCATTACCTTGGTTATCTTCATTGTCCTTTCGAATCTTTTAATTTACATTGTATTAAAGCGTATATTAAAAGACTTACCAGCCGTTAATAATGTCATTCAGCAAACGGCGCAGGGAGATTTGACTAATGTGATTGATGTTAAGTCCAAGGACGAAATTGGCCAGATAGCCGTGAACCTTAATGATATGAGCGCTTCACTATCTACCTTTGTCAAGGAAGTAAAGAGTACAAATAGAACTGTATATGGTACATCTGAAGTATTATCAGCAACTACTAATGAAGTAAGTTTGAGTAGTGAAGAAATCACGAAGACCGTAGAACAAATTGCAGCAGGTATGAATGATCAAGCGGATTCTGTAGACCAATGTGTACAGATTGTTAATGCTTTAGGTGTTAAGATTAATAATCTCTATGAAAACAGTAATGCGTCCATTGGACATATGGATAACATGGTAGAAACCAGTGACGGTGGTGCAAAGGCTCTTGGTGAGCTGCATAAAGCTACTGATTATAATAACAACGCTATTGAAACCATCGAGAAGTCTGTCAATGGTCTAGATAATCAAACAAGAGCTATCTCTGATATCCTTAATACCATTACAGCAATTGCTGACCAAACCAACTTACTTGCATTAAATGCGTCTATCGAAGCAGCAAGAGCTGGGGAGTATGGCAGAGGATTTGCAGTAGTGGCAGACGAGATAAGAGGCTTAGCAGAAGGTACTACAAATGCGGCAAAAGAAATTGGTGGTATGTTGACCAATATTCAAGGGGATACCAAAGAAATTGTAACAGATATGACAGATGTGAAGGATACTGCTAGCTTGCAAACGAAAGCTGTTGAGTTAGTTGCAAACGCCTTTGAAGAAATCAATAAAGTTATTGAGCAGATTTCTATTCAATTCAATAGTACAAACAAGATCGCTAACGAATTGAATACAGATAAAGATAGTATCATTGCAACTATGGAAGAAGTCTCCGCTGTATCAGAAGAGACAGCAGCTGCATCAGAAGAGATAAATGCCTCCATGGAAGAGCAGTTAGCAGCTATTAATGAGTTGGTAGCAGAAGCGAATAACTTAAAGAAAGAGGTTGCCAGCTTAGATGAAAAATTAGGTTTTTTCAAAGCTAAGTAGTAATAAGAAATTTAAACAACTAGTATTTTAAGGCACATGACCTAAGGGACCATGTGCCTTTGGTGTGTGTTACTTATTAATGTCAGTTTCTAAGCTTGACTTGTTATTTGTAATGGTATACTTTATAATGATAGAAGTAAGGGTTTCATAAATTTTTATTCATTTGCATAGTATATATTTAGGAAATAGAGAAAGAGGAAGTCTATGTATAAAGAAATAAGTGAAAAGCTTTTAAATAAATACGCCACTATGGAAATTTTATTTGATGAGCCTTTAAAGGAGCATACAAGTTTTAAAATTGGTGGACCAGCAGATCTATTAGTTCGACCTACTTCAATAGAACAGATCAGAGATATAGTAAAGATTATAAGAGACTATGATGTACCTTATTTTATATTAGGTAATGGAAGCAATTTACTTGTTAACGATAAGGGTTTTCGTGGTGTTATTATTCAATTATATAAGAACATGAATGAAGCTAAAATAGAAGGTAACAAAGTGATTGCACAAGCAGGTATTTTATTATCTACATTAGCAAAACGAATTGCAGCATCGTCATTAAAGGGATTTGAATTTGCTTCAGGTATTCCTGGTACTCTGGGTGGTGCCATTTACATGAATGCAGGGGCTTATGGTGGTGAGATGAAGAATCATGTCAGCACAGTGACTGCTATTGACCATGATGGTGAACTACATATCTTGTCTCTAGATGAGTGTGAACTTGGTTATCGCGAGAGTATTTTTCAACAGAACAACTATTTTATTTTAGAAGTGGAAATGACCTTTGAAAAAGGTGATCCGGAAGAAATAAAAGCAATTACGAAGGAGTTAACTTCAAAGCGTAAAGATAAGCAACCTTTGGATCAGCCAAGTGCAGGAAGTACCTTTAAGAGACCTGAAGGTTATTATGCAGGTAAGTTAATTATGGATGCTCACCTTAGAGGTTTTAGTATTGGTGATGCTCAGGTGTCTGAAAAGCATTGTGGTTTTATCATTAATAAAGGATCAGCTACAGCTCAAGATGTAACTAACCTTATTAATCATATACGCAAAACAGTGTATCATCATTTCGGTGTTGCCATGCAACCTGAAGTACGTATTTTAGGTGAGACTTGTCTCGAAAATGTGCAACTAGAGGAACTTGAATAATACGATATTAAATAGACTGCCATGAACTGAAAGGGGAAAAAGACGTGACCTTTTTAATTGTAACAGGAATGTCTGGTGCAGGGAAAAGTACAGTTATTAAGATTTTAGAAGATCTCGGTTTTTTTTGTGTAGATAATATGCCGCCTGAACTCATACCTAAATTTGCAGAAATCTGTTTCAACTCAACCAGTGAATTTAACAAGGTTGCTTTAGGTGTTGATATACGTGGAGGTAAAGAACAGTTTAATCAACTTTTTGAGTTATTAGAAAGTATCAAAGAACATGAATACGATTATAAAGTACTCTTTCTGGATGCTTCTGATGAAACATTGGTAAAGCGTTTTAAAGAAACTAGAAGAAAGCATCCTTTATCTAAGGGAGAGCCTATTTTAGAAACTATCACATCAGAAAGAAACTACTTAAGTGAGGCTAAAAAAAGAGCTAATTTTATTATAGATACAAGTAAGATCTTGCCAAGACAATTAAAAGAAGAAATAGGAGCTATTTTCTTGGAGGGGAAACAATTTGAATCCCTCATGGTGAGTATTACTTCTTTTGGTTTTAAATATGGCATACCTAGTGACTCTGATTTAGTATTCGATGTCCGCTTTATACCTAATCCTTTTTATTTGCCAGAATTAAAAGAGCAAACAGGCAATAACCCTGCTGTTAGAGAATATGTTATGCAGTGGGATGAGTCAAAAGAATTTCTTCAAAAGTTGGATGATATGGTGGATTTCTTAATTCCTTTCTATATTAAGGAAGGGAAGAATCAACTAGTTATCAGTATTGGTTGTACTGGAGGTAAACATCGTTCTGTAACATTAGCTAATGCATTATATGAACGTTTAAAAGATAGTGATTATCGTGTATTTTTATCACACCGAGATATAGAAAATGACAGTAGAAGAAAATAATAGGGGTGTGGAAGGAGGCTAACATGCAAGATATTAAAGTTGCCGTAGTAGGCGGCGGAACTGGCCTTTCCACAATGCTTAGGGGTATTAAAAAATACACTCCTGAGATAACAGCTATAGTCACCGTTTCTGATAATGGTGGAGGATCAGGGGTATTACGCAAAGAGATGAATATTCTCCCACCAGGTGACATAAGAAACTGTATAATGGCTCTATCCAATACAGAGCCCATTATGGAAAAGTTATTTAAATACCGATTCAAAAAAGGGAGTCTAGAGGGACAGAGTTTTGGCAATCTCTTCTTAGCAGCAATGACAGATGTATTAGGTAACTTTGAAGAGGCTGTTCAACATACCAGCGAGGTTTTAAATATTACTGGTAAGGTATTACCTGTAACCAGTGAAGACGTACAGTTATGCGCTCGTCTACAAGATGGGAGCATCATATGTGGTGAAAGTGAAATCGTTGATAAATGCAAAGCAAATGTTTTGAAAATAGATGAGGTATTTCTTTTACCCAACCAACCAAAACCATTAGATGACGCTGTAGCAGCCATTTTGGATGCGGATTTGATTGTATTGGGACCGGGAAGTTTATATACATCTATTATTCCCAATTTCTTAGTCAGTCAAATTGCGAGTGCAATCAAGAAAAGTAAAGCTCATAAAGTTTATATAGGTAATGTCATGACCCAACCAGGTGAAACTGATGGTTATAATTTAAAACAACACGTAGTAGCTATTGAAAAATATTTAGGAAAAGATATAATAGAATATATAATTGTAAATAGTGCCTTTATTCCTGAGGAATATGTGGACAATTATAAAGGTGATCGTGCTTCACCAGTACCTTATTTACTTGATAATTTTAAAAATACCTCTGTTAAAATTGTTGAAAGGGATATAATAAAATTATATAGTGAAAAAAAATTAGTTAGGCACGATTCAGATAAGCTTGCTAAAGCCATATTTGACTTGTACAATAATGTACAAAGGCATGCTATAAGTTGAATAAAATCAACATATTGAACTTATATTTTTAGGTGGTGATGAAGATGTCTTTTTCATCGAAAGTGAAAAACGAATTAGCACGTCATGTTGGCAAAGCAAGACATTGTAGCATAGCAGAAATCGCCGCCATTATTAAAATGTGTGGACATGTAGAAGTTACACCTGCTGTATCAATCGTAGTGCATACAGAGAATCCTTCTGTTGCTAAGAAGTTCTATTTGCTTCTTAAAGAAACTTTTAAAATAAATCCTGAAATAGCCATAAGAAAAAATGTTCATCTAGGTAAGAGTAGAAATTATATCCTTCACTTAAATAATCCTAGCGAGGCAAGCCGTGTATTACAAGCTACTAAGATGCTAGATATAAGCGATAACGGACAAATAAAGACAATTGATGGTATAAACTCATTAATTGTTCAAAGTACATGTTGTAAGAGAGCTTATATTCGAGGAGCATTCTTAGGCGGTGGCTCAGTAAGTGACCCAGAGAAGAACTATCATTTGGAGTTTGTCAATACTTCTGAGGAGCATTGTAAAGCTTTGCAAAAGATCATTCATTCCTTTGAGTTGGATGCTAAAATAGTCCGAAGGAAGAAGTATTTTGTACTCTATATGAAAGACGGTACGCAGATTGTGGACATGTTTAATATTATGGGTGCTCATGTAGCTCTGATGGATTTAGAAAATGTTCGTATTGTTAAAGAAATGCGTAACAATGTTAATCGTATCGTAAACTGTGAAACAGCTAATTTGAACAAGACTGTGTCAGCAGCTGTAAAACAGTTGGAAGATATAAATTATATAGAGTCAATTATTGGACTTGATAAGTTACCATCTAATTTAGAAGAGGTAGCACGTATTCGTCAAATCTATACTGATGCTAGCTTAAAAGAGCTGGGGGCGATGTTAGACCCTGTGGTAGGGAAGTCAGGTGTCAATCACAGGCTCAGAAAAATTAGTAATATTGCTGAAAAGCTCAGAAAAGAAAGGGAGGGCGTAATATGATAGAAAGACAAATCAAAGTAAAAATACCAGAAGGACTTGAGGCAAGACCAGCTGCACTTTTTGTACAAGTAGCAAGTAAGTTTAATTGTCAAGTGTATGTGCATATGCAAGATAAAAAGGTAAATGCAAAGAGTATAATGGGTATGATGTCTCTTGGTGTTATTGAAGGTGAAACGATTATCGTGACAACTAATGGTGAAGATGAAGAACAAGCAATGGAAGAGATCGTTAAATTTTTAGGTGACAAAGAATAATTTTAATGAAAAATTACAAATAATAGCTATAAAGATAACCATCTAATTTCTAATGAACTTGGAGTGGAAGATGATGAAATCAAAACAAGTCTTTATAGTTATTATTTTTTTTGCATTAATTACTGTATGTTGTTTTTCTTTATATGGTTGTGAACAACAGCAACCAGAGGAGGAAGTTAAAGAACAATGGGATATTGTCATTGGATGCCGTAGTTACCCATCTTCTGTAGCCTCATCCTACGTTTTAAAAGAAATCTTAGAAGATCAGAACTATCGCGTAAAAGTAGAGAACAAAGATGAAAATCTATTTGAATCCCTAGGTACTAACAGTGTGAATGTAAGTAATTCCCTTTGGTTATATATAACGGACTACAATGCATTCAAGAGTTTAGGTGATAAAGTTATTGACTTAGGTCCTAACAGTGAACATTACAGTAAAGGGCTTTTAGTACCTGGCTATACAACCATTGGAGATATAGGAGAGTTGGACTTCTATCAACATAAAACCAATGGCGTCATCTATTGTGTCATCGGTTTTGATTACTTGTATGAATTGACACTAAAAACCCTGAAAAAATATGAACTGGATTATACCATACAAATGGTCACTGAAGTACAACTAGAAAATATATTATCTACTTCTTATGAGGATGAAGAGTGGCTTGTTATAGCAGGTTATTCTCCTCATTATATGCTGGATGAGTATGACATGCGTTTTCTTGAGGATTATAAGAGAAGCTACGGTAAACCAGAAGAAATTCATACAGTGGTTAATACAACCTTTCACCAATCTAATCCAGAAGTCGCATCTATCATCGATGCATTCTATCTTTACGATTGGGAACTTAATAATTTGCTCAACAAGCTTGAGAATGAAGAGGAAATCCATACAGAAAAAGTTGTAGAAAGATGGTTAATGGACCATCCTGAAATAGCTAGTAGAAGTTTAGAACCCTAAGATCTTGTCTTAGGGTTTTAAAAAGGAGTTCTTATATTCCGTAGGTGTCATGGAAGTGTGGTTTTTAAATACTTTGGTAAAGTAATGAGCATCGGTGTAGCCTAAATTGTAGGCTAGATCCTTTAATACAATGGATCTATTTTTATGGATTAAATCCTTAGCATAGTTAATTCTTAAGTTATTTAAGTATTTGTTAAAGGAAGTTCCTGTTTCTTTTTTGATGAGCTGACCTAAATAAATATGATTAACATGAAACAGAGTACCTAAACTTCGTAGAGTCAAATTATTAGTAAAGTGAGTGTTAATATAATCAACAACTAAAGCTCTCAGATTAATATCCAGCTTCTCATGGGATAGCTGATCTAGTAAGTTATTAATGGTATCAAGAATCTGCTGCAAATTATAAAACTGTAAAATAAAAAATTCTTTGTTGAACTGATTTACAAGATCCAAACTGGTGAATTGCTTGATGTGCTCATCAATCATATCAAAGAGTTCACTTATGGTGTTTTTGATAACAGTAGGATTGTTCTCTAAATTGACAAGTGTACTTTTTATGATAGTCTTTGCTTCTGCATAAAGTTGTAGTTTAAGTGCTACTATTAATTCTTCTTTAGGTATAAAGGTATTCGTCTTTATATTATAATCTGTTGAGTAATAAACATTCAATTCATTTACTTGAGCGTATCGTTGATACATAACATCCATGGTCTCTTTAAATGCTTGATTCAAATCTTCGGTTAACAAAGTTCTAGAAAAGCCATAGAAGAGTTTTGCAGATTGATCTTCTACATGGATAATAGCATTAATTTCATTAGCCAAATGAGTCATTGTATGATGTGTCAAAACATAATCTGTTGGCATGTTAATAATACCTAAGAAGATGTTCTTATTGATAGGTATGAATCTACATTTAGAGTGAGTCAATAAATCTTCTGTTAAAGATTCGATCGCTTCAATCTCCTTAACACTCATTTCAAAAGCTTTTCTACTATAGGGTTTGACTAAGTTCAGTGTAAAACAGAAGACAAAGGGTTGATCAAATACCCATTCATTAAACTGGATGGTTTGATTTAATTGTATAAAGCTCATTTCGTTGTTGAAATAGGATTTAAAAGCTTCTTCGATATTTCTTCTTGAGTTTTCATTGAGCATCATATCTAAAGTGGTTTCTTTCTTGGCGAGGTGATCAAAATGCCTAATATTTTTACTAGCAGTCATAAGGGCTTCCGTTAATTCCTCATCATTAATAGGCTTTAAAATATAATTAATCACATTATAGGTAATGGCTTTTTTGGCATACTGGAAGTCATCGTATCCACTAATGATGATATATTGTAGATTGGGTAGGATCTCCTTTGTCTTTTCGATAATGGAGAAACCATCAGCAATAGGCATCTTAATGTCTGTTACAATAATATCTGGATGAAAAGTCATGATGCGGTCCAAAGCCTCTTTGCCGTTTTCAGCTTCACCGATTACCTTCATATCTAATTCATCCCAATTCATACGAGCTATAATACTTTTTCTGATTAGACTATTATCATCAACAATTAATACCTTTAACATTTAGACACCCCCTATTGGTCTTTCATTTCTGGAAGTTTGATAACGATTGTTGTTCCTTTATTCACCTTACTATACACCTTCAATGCAGTTTTGATACGGTACTGAAGGCATAGCCTTGCATTAACATTTCTAAGCCCAATATGCTCTTTCCTTGAAATAAAATATTGAAAATTATTAACATCCATATGGATGGAATTATTGATTTCCTTGAGTGAATCAGGCTTTATTCCTTTTCCATTATCGTGGACAATAATATAGATATTATTTTTGGACTTAGTTGTTTTTATTGATATGCGATATTCTTCAGAACCTAAATCATTAAAGCCATGTTTAATACAGTTTTCAATCAAAGGCTGTAATGTGAGTTGAGGTACTTTATAATGTGAAATATCTTCACAAATATTAAATTCAAACATGAGTTCATGATCAAATCTTATTTTCTGTAAATAGAGATAATCTTTAATATATTTAAGCTCTCGACCCAAGGAGATGGTGTCTGGAGCTCTTAGATTATATCTAAAGAGATTACCTAGTTTCTGGGTCATGACACTTGTTGATTTCGCATCTTCTAAAACGGCTTGACTGCTAATCAGTTCCAATGTGTTGAATAAAAAATGTGGATCAATTTTTTGCTGTAGTGCACTAAGTTGAGATTCTACTTTTAGAAGATTAATTTTGTGGTTCTTTTCCATAAGATGGTTGATTTTGTTAATCATCTGATCATAAGATTGAGATAAATCTTCAATCTCCTCTAGATCATAAAAGGGGTGTGAATAGGTAATATCTCCTTGTTCAGCCCTTTTGATAGAAGCAATGAGAGATTTTATGGGAAAGACAATCTTGGCAGAAATATTATAGGATAAAAAGATATTGATTAATAATATAATGATGATAATTGGTAAAAGTAGCATACCAAAACGATAGAGGTTATCCAGTTCGCTTTGTGTATTCAAAACAGCATAAATTTTTAGTCCCGTTTTTTCAGATGATTTTTCTTTTGTTAAAAAATATTCTTTATATCCATGTAAATCATTAGTCAGTGTTGTATAAATAATACGCTCTGCATGATCATAAATAGCAATGGTCATTCCGGTAGGAACTTTATTATCAAAGTAAGAAATAAAATTTTCAATAGGTATTGCAAAGTTAACAGAGCCTATTAAATCTGTTTCAGTAAAATTATATAAACCTAGAGCGTAATTAAGAGTAGATGAATCCTCTGACAGGAAGATGTTCTGGGTTGTATCATTTTTCAAATGCTCAGCCAGGTTATTAGGTATCGTTGTGTTGGTTGGTGGGAAAACTTGCTGCGTTAAATTATTGATATTGAGAGAAGTCTCATCGCTAAAATTAAACATGTACTCGATGGATGTATAGAACAGATGAGTTTCCTCATAACTGCTAATTTCATTACTATGAACAATGTAATTTCTTAAATCCTGATTAGCATTAATGATGGACCATTTTTCTTCATAACCCTTAAAAAAACTATCCACATAGTTATCGATAAATTGAATATTACTCTCTAAGCGTTGATTGGCATTATGCATCATTGTAAAATAAAGAATCAAGTAAGCTGACAAATAAATCATAATGATCGTAATAACGGATAAAAGCAATTGATTTCTTAAAATCTGTTTATGAATGCTCTTCCTTCTCATAGCCAACCCCTCACTATCTCTGATTTATATGATATTAGTCGCTTTTATCTTTCTTAACATTCAAACTTCCTTAAAAAGACGTAGCGACTTTTAATAACTCGGTCAATTTCATACAGAAAGCACATAATGGGTTCTATGGAGTAGCGAACCATGGACGGTGAGCCCGGCTGTCAAAGACATGGAGGTCTTCCCAGCCGGCGTAATAGAACCCATTGTGTGCTTGACTCTACGAGATTAATTTATTTCTTAGTGATTTTATGAATATTTTAACATAGCAAATTCTAGATTTCAATGTTGTGAGCATGAGATTTTGTGGTATAATGATAGCAAAATATGAGATTTTATGGGGGTAGAAGGTATGAGAAAGATATTATTCGTATTACTTATAATATCTTTGCAAGTTGGGTGTATTGGAAAGGGTAGCAAAGATCCAGAAGTGATAACCATTAAAGTATTATCTTTTGGGTTTGAAGAAACAAGGGTTAATAATCTCATTGATGCAGCATCCAAAATCAATGAAGAATTCAAAAATGAAGGTATGAATAAGATCGTTGAGGTTGAAGTTGAAAAGTATACCGGTCAGTTATGGGATGATTATGATGAAATCTTCAAAGAAAGATATGAGAATGAGGGGTTAGATATTTTCATAATAGGTCATGAAGATATCGGGTGGCTTGCATCTGATGGCTATATCGTTCCACTAGATGAGTTGACTGAGAAAGATACATTTCAGGATGTTTACAGTACCTTATGGCAATCAGTAGAGTGGCAAGGTAACAAATGGGGTATACTTCAAGACTTTGAAGTACAACTGATTTTAGCTAATAAGGAGAAATTACTTGAGTTAGGTTGGGATGAAGAAGCAATTACTGAATTACCTAATCAGATTAAAAAAGGGCAATTTACATTAAACGATATGACAGAAATAGCTGAGGATGCCGTTAAGAAAGGGATCGTTACCAATGGTATATTACATCGTCCGGTTAATGGCCAAGCTTTTTATATGATGGCTAAAAACTTCGGAGCATTTTATTACGATGAAGATAATGGTGAGGTAACCATCTCACAGTCAGGATTATTAAAATCTTTAGAATATTATTATGATATAGCTAGGGAAAAGGGAGTATTACCTACGGATAATACATTAAAAAACTGGGAGCAGATCAATGAGATAGTGATTCGAGGTGATGTATTATTTTATTATGGAGCAACCTATACTATGTATGATTTGGTTACGGAAAGTGGTGCAGATCTTAATAAAATACTCGATAACTATGTACCTATGTTAATACCTGCGGCTAAAGATTCTGGTAAACCAATAACCATTTCCCATCCGTTAGTTTATACTGTAACAAGTATCAGTGAAAATAAAGATATAGCTTATAAGCTTCTGGAATATGGCAATAACCCTGAAGCGCAAGCATTACATGCGGTGGAAACATATCACCTACCTGTTACAAAGAGTGGAAGAGAATCGGAGAAGTTCAAAGAGAATCAGTTCCTTAATGATTTGATGTACACTTTAGATTATACTTCATTCTTGCCCAATGACGATGAGTTCAATATCATATATCAAGCTTATTTTGATGCTATTCAGGATGTGGAGTTAGGTTTAAAAGAACCGGAAGAGGCTGCTTTACAATTTCAAAAATCCATTAAGAAACATTTTGAATATAAATGTTATATCAAGGAGTGAATTTAATTCACTTCTTTATTTTTTACCCCTTAGGTCTTTAGTTTTTCTATTTCATCTTTTTCTCCTCTGTATTAATATGAAAGAAAGAAAATCAGTTTCGTAAGGGGGATGGCTATGATAGCACTTAGTACAGATTATATGAATGAGATACCTAGTACCTATGAAATAGAGAAAATATTAAAAAAGATATCGGAAGCTTCTTTTAGCCATATTCATTGGTGCCATGATTGGGACGGAAATCATATTTATTCCATACATGAAATGGATCAGATACAAGAATGGTTAGAAAAGTATAACTTAAAGGTAAAAGCTGTTCACGCTACAGAAGGTGGAAAGAGACCTAATGAAGATGGTAAGTACAAATATAGAAATACATATGACAATAGAAAAGACTATACGTCAGAAAATGAATACAACCGTTTAGCAGGAGTAGAGTTAATCAAAAATAGAGTAGATTTAGCACAACGGATTGGCGCCAAGGAAATAGTCTTACATATGCAATTACCTTATGTAGCCATGGAGGAGTCAGAAGAGTTTACTAAGGGCTACTGGACCCAAGTATTTAAATCATTTGATGAACTTGAATGGTATTGCAAATCTAGGAGGATAAAGATAGCTGTTGAAAATCTTTTAGGAACACCTAATCAACATCAAATCAACCAGTTTGATCTCTTATTTGAGCGCTATGATAAAGATTTTATTGGATTCTGCTACGACTCAGGTCATGGTATTTTAACCATGGATGATGATCCTCTTGAGTTATTGAGAAAGTATAAAGATCGTTTAATAGCTATGCATCTCAATGATAATGTTGGCATCAGGAACAAAGAGGATCTAAAAGATGACGTTAAAGTAGCATCCCATGACTTACACCGCATACCTTATGAAGGTATTTTGAATTGGGATGAGCTAGCTAGTCTTGTAGCTGTTTCACCTTATGAGTTACCCATAACAATGGAGATTGTTTGCCGAGATGGAAAAGAAGATGAATTCTTAAAAAGGGCTTATGACAATGGCGTGAAGGTTAATAACAAGATAAAAGAATTAAGAGAAGATTAGGGGTGAAATACAATGTTGAATCGGTTGATCAAACTTTGTATAGGTTGTTTTCTCATCATTTTTTTAGTAGCCTGTGGCGAAGAAAGTTCAAAAGAAGTTAGTCAAAAAATAACCTTTGTTGATACGGCTTCAGGAGCTAATTTTCAGTTATTTTTTAAGGAAACGGTCATACCTAAAGCTGAGAAAGAGCTTGGTATAGAGATTGATTATGTGGTTTCATCGGAACCAGAAATGAGAGAACGGATAAAAGCATGGGGTGAAAATAAAGACGGTGATATTCATTTAGTTTTCTTAAAACCTCAAGGGTTTTACGGCATGAAACAATCGGATATCCAGTTCGCAAAGCTAACAGAAGAAAATGTACCTAATATGGCTAAGATAGACCCTAAATATCGTGAAAAGACTCAGGGTATTGAGCTAGAAGGAGAAGCAGCTACTTTTTGGCATACTGCATCAGGACTTCTCTATAACTCGGATAGGATACCTAATCCACCAAAATCGTGGCAAGAGTTTTATGACAGAAGAGAAGAATTTAAAGGGCATATTGGTGTAATAAGACCTGATGCAAAATCAGCTGGGGGTAGAGAATTCATCTATACATTCCTTAATGTTAACGGAGCGGATTTTTCATTACCTGTAGATGAGCTTATTAAGTCTGAGGGATGGAAGAAAGCCGTTGATACTTATGAAGACTTCAACCAGTACTTTTATGACCCTATGGCATCTGAGCCACCAGTACTCTTTCAACAATTTAAATCTGAGGAAGTATGGATTACAGAGTATGCTATTGATTATACATTATGGAGTAGGGATAAAGGATTACTGCCTGATACCATTAAAGCAACTTTTCTAGAAGAGGGAAATACAGAAGGCGGTGGTTTTATCATGGTTATTCCTGATAAGATATCCGATGATAAGAAGGCGTTAAGCTACCTAGCTTTAGACTATTTTATTTCTGATGAAATCCAAACGGATTTAGTCACTCAGATGTGGCAATATCCAGGTACAATGATTGAAGATCAATTGCCAGAAGAGGTCTGGGACAATATACCTAAGTGGGAAGAAGCAGAGGCTGCTCAATTGAAAATATCCAACAGTGAAGCAATGGACTATATCAAAGTTAATGGAATGAATTTAGATGAAGAATAAGTTGATAACATTGTTATTCATGCTGCCAGGCGTGTTATGCTTCACCTTATTATTTTTATATCCAATGGGATATACATTTATGTTAAGTATACAAAAATCCGAAATACCCTGGGAGTTTACCTTTGAGCATTACACCAATTACTTGACCAGTGCGGAGGGGTGGCGAATTCTATCTCTATCCTTCAGTTTAGCCTTATTCCCAACCATTCTAATTATACTGGTGAGCATTCCTTTCAGTCTGTTAATAAGAAAGAAATTGAAAGGCCACCGGTTTTACCGATTACTCATGATATTACCCATGATGGTGCCAAGTCTTATCAGTACATTAGGATTAATGTTACTTTTCAATACCAATGGATGGTTTAACTTATTTCTATTAGATGTGTTGAAGGTATCTGAACCACTGAGTGTTAATTATACAATGAAGGGGCTTATCATTTATTATGCTTGGTTGCATTTTCCATATACAGCCATATCAACATTGGTTGCTGTAGAGGGCATGGATCGGCAAGCAGAATCAGCAGCATCGGTTTGTGGTGCATCTCCATTACAAGTATTTCGCCATATTACCTTACCACTAGTTATGCCAGGCATCCTATCAGGATCAATTATGACATTCTTATTATGTTTTGGAACATTTAGTGTACCCCTGATAGCAGGCGGCGAATATCGTCCCATTGCTGTTCAGGTTTATACGCAAACAGCAGTATTCAATGATTGGTCTAAAGGGAGTGCATTAGCGATTATCATGGCAGTTATTCAAGTATTGCTCATGATGATCTACCTCAAGATCAGTAGAAAAAGGGTGGTCAAATGAAAAGAGTATATATAGTCATTAGCCAAGTATTGTTGTTATCCTTTGCCCTTTTCCTATTAGCACCTTTTATCGTTATCTTCGTTACATCCTTTGCTAAGAGATGGTTTGGTACCGCCTGGCTACCTGAAGAATTCAGTTTGGAATGGTATAGTTGGGCCTGGAAGATAGCTGAAGTACCCATGGTGATGTTTAATAGTCTGTCCATTTCCTTTATGGCCGTTTTTATAAGCTTAATTATTGCCATACCAACGTCATGGACTTTAGCAAGACGTCATATTAAGCATAAAGAGATATGGCTGTCATTATTCTTGCTACCAAGAATGATCCCACCTCTAGCTTTTGCTTTAGGTATTGCCAAAGTATTCTATACGGTGGATTTAATTGATACCTATATGGGTGTTGCATTAGCGCATGTGACTGTCTGTGCACCCTATTGTATATTAATACTGACCAGTACATTTGAAGGATTAGATCATCGTATTATGGATGCTGCTTCAGTTTGCGGGGCTACTCCGTTGCAAACCTTTTTTAAAATAACATTACCTTTAACCATGCCAGGTATTTTATCAGCTATGATTTTTGCATTTACAACATCCTATAATGAATTTACTTTAACCATTATGACTTATGGTCCTAAGACAATGACATTACCTATTAAGACTTACTTAGCTATCGGTGATGGATTTTGGGAAGTTGCAAGTGCTATATCCATCATCTTGTTAGTACCTTCATTGATTATACTATTTATCATACAAGGTAAGTTAAAGCCTGAGAAGTTAATGGGTGGATTTAAAGGGATTTAGAAAAGTTAGGAGTGCTTGAATTGAGAGAGAAGCCGATGATTGAACTGAATGGGGTTGTAAAACGGTATGGTGACATAGAGGCTGTCAAGGACTTATCGTTGACAATTAACAAGGGCGAATTAATTACGTTACTAGGAGCAAGTGGTTGTGGTAAAACCACGACACTTAAATGTATAACAGGGCAACATTATCCTGATGAAGGTCAGATTTATATTGGAGGTAAAGATGTAACAACTTTACCAACTTATAAAAGAAACATAGGAATGGTATTTCAAAATTTTGCTCTTTTTCCACATAAGACAATTTATGAAAATGTTGAGTTTCCTCTGAAAATAAGAAAATTCCCTAAAAGGGAAAGGCATCAACGTGTATTAGAAGCATTAAAATTAGTCCAATTAGTGGAACATGATTATAAATACCCCAAGCAATTATCAGGGGGGCAACAACAAAGGGTTAGTTTAGCTAGAGCAATGGTCTATCAACCTAACGTGATTTTGTTTGATGAACCTTTATCTAACTTAGATGCAAGACTAAGAGAAGAAATGCGATTTGAGATTAAAGATCTACAGAAGAGAATGCAGATAACATCTATTTATGTAACTCATGATCAGGAAGAGGCTTTGGCACTATCTGATAGAATAGCCATCATGAATGAAGGCGTCATCGAGCAATATGGTACGCCAAAAGAGATTTTTAGCCGACCTAAAACCGCTTTTGTTGCTAGGTTCATTGGATTATCCAATTTCATGAGTGGTGAAATGGTGTCAATGAAGGATGGACGGGCTCTCTTTAAATTAAAGGATCTTATTGTCGAAGCAAGATGTCAGGAAGAATTATCTCATACGAGTGGTGAATGGCAACTCATGGTGAGGCCATCTCAAATCAATTTATTACCTACTACCCAGAAATCTGCTGATAATCAAGTTATAGGTACCATTAAGTCAAAAACTTACTTAGGTGATTTAATCGATTATCGAATTCAGATAAATGAAAATTGTGTTTTGAGGGTTCAATCCAATAGAAACATGGAGCAGGGTAAAAGTGTACTATTAGAGTTTCCGCCACTTGAAGGGTGGCTTGTTGCTAATAAATGAAGGGAGTGATTCATGATAGTGAGGGGTTAGCAAAGAGAGAATAAAGAATATTTATAATATTAAGAAAAAACCGGAGGTGTTGTATCAAATGAATCCTATTAAAAATCTTAAATTTGATAAAAGGACTCTTATTAATTTTCTAGTTGTTGCTATTGGTAGTCAGATTATTTATTCCATTAACGCTGTACGTAGTGTACTTTATGAACCATTTAGAGAGGCATTAGGTGTAAGTAATGCTCAGTTAGGTTTCTTATTAAGTTTAATTGGTATTATCTCTATGATCATGTACGTTCCTGGTGGATGGTTCCAAGATCGTTTCTCTAATAGAAAATTATTATCAATTAACTTATTGATTACAGGTTTATGTGGTTTCTACTTAGCGTTTGCACCATCCTATAATGGTTTACTTGTTGTATTCGCTCTGTTTGGTATTACTCAAGAGGCTTTTTACTGGGCTTCAGTTTTAAAGACAGTTCGTATCCTTGCTAAAGATGATCGTCAAGGTACAGCTTTTGGAGCTTTAGAATTTGTCCGTGGTTCTACTGAATTTGCAACTAATGCCTTAGCTATGATTATCTTCACTATTGTTGGTCAAAGCGTCTTTGGTGTTAAAGTTGCTTTAGGAATTGATTCAGCTTTAATTATCCTTATGGCTATTATTACTTGGTTTGTTTTACCAGAAGAGATTTATATTAAAGCTGATACAGCTAAAGAAAAGAACAAATTAGCCCTTAAAGGTTTATTAAAAGTTTTACTTATGAAAGAAGTCTGGATGGTAGGTTTAGCAGCTAGTGGAGTTTATACAGTATATATTGGTTTGATGTACTTCTTACCTTTCTTACAAAACGTTTATGGTATTCCTGTAGGTATGGTAGCCATCTTTGGTTTGGTTAATACATCCTTAACACGTATGATATCCAGCCCATTAGCAGGTGTGATTGGTGATCACAAGTTTAAGTCATCTACCCATTTCATGCGTTTAGCCTTTGCTTTGGTTATTTGTTTCTTAACGGCTATTATTCTATTACCAAAGAATAGTTCATTTATGATTCCGGTATTAGGAGTCCTCATGTGTATCACAATACTTTGTTATATGTTAAGAGGCGTTTATTATGCACCTATTGGTGAATTAAAGATGCCAAAAGAAATCAGTGGAGCAGCAATGTCTGTAGCTGCATTCATAGGTTATTCACCAATGTTTTGGGCTTATGCAACTTATGGATACATGATGGATAATTATGATCCAGTAAGTGCTTATACAAGAATATTCTCTATCCAATTAACATTTGCAGTAGTAGGTTTCATCTTGACATTTGGTTTAGGTAAAATTATTGAAAGAAGAAAAGGCTTAACAGACGAAGCGAAACAAGCAGCATAAAAATAAAGATTTTATTCAATTAAGAAAAGGGCAGAGATGTCCTTTTCTTGTAATTATTAAACGGAGTAAAGCATGCTAATTTCCAATGTTTTGAATTGAAATGATATCATAATAGTGATAAAATAGGCATCAAGCAGACATTTATGAGGGGGACATCAAGTGAAGAAAAGATCAGTAGCATTGTCTTATATTTTTATCTGGTTATCTATAGGCATTTATATTTTTATATGGATGTTTAGTACGATGAAGGGAATCAATCATTATAGAAAAGAAAAAATTTTTAATATAAAAAGAAGAGTAGGGTTGCTTATACTAATATTAACAGCGTTAATGGCAGTGTACTCCCCTTATTTTCTATCAGCATTAGATTTAATGTTCAATCAGGATAGGAGTGGAATAGCATTTTTATTAATGATGATGATTGGATTAATTTTGTCAGTTATTTGGTTTATCATCATCGCCAAAAATCTATGGGATATAGCGAGTGCAATAAGAGAAATAGAACTTGAAATGAATGTAGAGAAGCCTATAGATAATCTATTAGCTACAGCGCTTTTCTTTGTATATTTTACTGCAATTATCTATATACAAAAACATGTTAATTTAGTGGTAGATAAAATAGAAAAATAGAGTGATGTTAAATATGGTAAGACATGAATCTTTTATATGAAGATCATAAGCCACTTAGCGTATTTATTTGATAACTAACCTATAAGGCATGGACTTTTTTAAGTTCATGTCTTTTCTTCACACCTTTTGGTATTATTTTAGCTTGATACAAAAGTCTAGGCAACGTATAATTATATTATATACGTAAAATTGCTGCGTAAAGATTAAGTTTATTATCGAATGATATCAATTAGTATATAATGGTCAGATATAGATAGAAGAAAGAATAGAAAGGGGGAGTTAAGATGCCCTTTACTCATTTACATGTGCATACGGAGTACAGTTTATTAGACGGTTCAAGTAAAATTAAAGAATTAGTCAAAGAAACAAAAAAGATGGGGATGGATGCCATTGCTATTACAGACCATGGTGTTATGTTTGGTGTCATAGATTTCTATAAAACCTGCTTGAATGAGGGGGTAAAACCCATTATTGGATGTGAAGTTTATGTAGCACCTGGTTCAAGGTTTGATAAGAATTCAGCGGACGGTATCTATTATCATCTGGTTTTATTGGCAGAGAACCAGACAGGCTATCAGAATTTAATGCGCATGGTATCAGCTGGTTTCACGGAAGGTTTTTATTATAAACCTCGTATCGATATGGAATTATTAGAGAAGTACAACGAAGGTATCATTGCTACCAGTGCATGTTTAGCAGGTCCAGTGGCTAGAAGGATTTTAAGAAATAGCTATGAAGAGGCTAAAGAAGCAGCTCTAAAGTTAAATGAAATATTTGGTCAAGATAATTTCTATTTAGAGCTTCAAGATCATGGCATGGATCAACAAAAGAGAGTCAATCAAGAGCTGGTACGTATGAGCAAGGAAACGGGAATCCCCTTGATTGCTTCCAATGATATTCATTATACCTATGAAGATGACCAACGAGCTCATGACATACTTCTCTGTATACAAACCAATAAGAAGGTGGATGACGATGACCGTCTGCGCTATGAAGGCGGACAATTTTACTTGAAATCACCTGAAGAAATGCGCGAACTATTCCCTTATGCTCCTGAAGCCATAGAAAACACAGCTAAGATTGCTGAACGTTGTAACGTTAGTTTTACCTTTCACGAGTTAAAGCTTCCTAAATTTGAGGTGCCTGAGGGGTATACTGCTTCAGCTTATTTAAGAGAGTTATGCTTTAAAGGTTTAGAAATGCGCTATGATCCTGTTACAGAAGAGCAAAAATTGCGCCTAGAATATGAGTTATCTGTTATTGAACAGATGGGATATGTGGACTATTTCTTAATCGTATGGGATTTCATCCGTTTCGGTAGAGAACATGATATCATGGTAGGACCTGGTCGAGGATCTGCTGCAGGTAGTATAGTATCCTATTGTTTACAGATTACGAATATCGATCCCTTACGTTACAGTTTGATTTTTGAGCGATTCCTTAATCCCGAACGTGTCAGCATGCCCGATATTGATATCGACTTCTGTTACGAGCGTCGAAGCGAAGTTATCGATTATGTAGTTGAGAAATATGGTGAAGACCATGTTGCTCAGATTATCACCTTTGGAACCATGGCAGCAAGAGCGTGTATTCGTGATGTAGGACGAGCCTTGAATATGATGTATGCAGATGTGGATAAAATAGCTAAGATGATTCCAACAGCTCTAGGAATTACTATTGATAAGGCTTTAAAAATTAATCCTGAACTGAAGGAAGTTTATGATGAAGAAGAGGAAGTTAAATACCTTATCGATATGTCTAGAAGACTAGAAGGATTACCACGACATTCATCAACCCATGCGGCAGGGGTGGTTATTGCTCAGAATCCTATTGTCGAGTATGTACCTCTTAATGCTAATGATGATTCTATTACAACCCAATTCCCAATGACAACTTTAGAAGAATTGGGACTACTTAAGATGGATTTCCTTGGTTTAAGAACCTTAACAGTTATTCAAAATGCTGTGAATAATATTAAGAGAACAAAAAGAATTGAAATTGATATAGAGCAGATACCTTTTGATGATCCCAAGGTTTATGACATGATCGGACAAGGTCATACTGACGGTGTTTTCCAGTTAGAGAGTGCTGGGATGAAGTCTTTCATGAGGGATCTAAAACCTGAAAATCTTGAAGATATCATTGCAGGCGTATCTCTATACCGTCCAGGACCTATGGATTTTATTCCAAAGTATATCAAAGGCAAAAAAGAACCTGAGAATATAACCTATACTGCACCTGAGCTAGAGCCTATCCTGCAAACTACTTATGGGTGTATTGTTTATCAAGAACAGGTTATGCAGATTGTTCGTGATTTAGCAGGTTATACATTGGGGCGTAGTGATTTAGTTCGTCGTGCCATGTCTAAGAAAAAAGCTGACGTTATGGCAAGAGAGCGCCAAAACTTTATTTATGGTAATGAAGAAGAGAATGTACCAGGTTGTATGAGTAAGGGGATCTCTGAGGAGCAAGCCAATCAAATTTTTGATGAGATGACGGACTTTGCTAAATACGCTTTTAATAAATCCCATGCGGCTGCCTATGCCGTTATTGCTTATCAAACAGGCTGGCTGAAAGTTCATTATCCTGTAGAATTTATGGCAGCCCTTTTGACATCCATTATGGATTCAACAGATAAGGTAACAGAATATATCATGAATTGTAAGGACATGGGCATTGAGTTATTGCCACCTGATGTAAATGACGGTTATGGAGCTTTCTCAGTTACAGATGATGGCAAAATTCGTTATGGTCTAGCAGCGATTAAGAATGTTGGTAGAGGAGCTATTCGATCTTTAGTGAAAGAGCGAGAGGAAAATGGTCCATTCACCAGTTTGTTAGACTTCTGTGAACGCCTAAATAAAGACATTAACAAACGAGGTATCGAAGGTATGATTAAAGCAGGAGCCTTTGATTCTTTAGGTGGTACGAGAAAACAATACATGCATGTCTATAAAGCTATCTTAGATGGAGTAGCTTATACGAAAAAGAATAATATAGATGGTCAGCTTAATCTCTTTGCCATGGCTGAGGAAGAGCCAGCAGGAGAGGAATTGCCGGATGTAGGAGAATATCCTATAGAAGCATTATTGACCTATGAAAAAGAAACCATTGGTATTTATCTTAGTGGACATCCTTTATCCAAGTACGAAGATGAATGGCGGAAACGAATTTCTCATCGAACCATTGACTTTTATCATCGCGAGAACGATGTTGAAGCAGGAGAAGACATGGAAAGTACAGTCTATGATGGTCAAAATAGTGTCATTGGTGGATTGATTGTGGACAAAACCGTTAAGACAACACGGAATAATAAAATGATGGCCTTTATTACAATAGAAGACCTTTATGGTATCGTTGAAGTTATTATCTTTCCTAATGTCTATGAAAGGTATAAGGATTACTTAATTGAAGATAATAAAGTATATATTAGAGGTCGTATAGCTAAACAAGAAGATGAGAATGCTAAGCTGATTTGTGAAAAGATGACAACCTTTGAGGAATTAGAAGGCTTCAATAATGCCAATGTATTATGGCTTAAGATTCCTAATAAGCGCACATGGAATGAGCTCAGTAATCGAATTTCTGGGGCATTAATGAGCAGTCCAGGTAGAATACCTGTCAAAATATATATCGAAGAAGAGAATATTCGCTTTGCTGCTGGAGAAGAAATGTGGGTAAAAGTCACCGAAGGTTTAGTAGAGGTGTTAAATGGTTTGGTTGGAAAATTCAATGTTGTTGTCAAATAAGCTGATTATTGCCATTCATAGGGGAAAAACCTTGAATAAAATCTAAAAATAGATTAAAATTAGTATGGATAATGGGTAAAGTATGGAGGTAAATAAAATGAGCAAGGAAATTAAAACAATTGGTGTATTAACCAGTGGTGGTGATGCACCTGGTATGAACGCTACAATTCGTGCAGTTGTTCGTGCCGCATTAAATAAGGGACTACGTGTTATGGGTATTCGTAGAGGATACGAAGGTTTAATCAATGGTGATATCTTTGAAATGGGACCAAAGAATGTTTCTGATATCATTCATAGAGGTGGAACGATTCTTTATTCTGCAAGATGCCCAGAATTTAAAAAACTTGAAGTACAAAAACGTGGTGCTGAAATGTGTAAAGTGTTTGGTATCGAAGGTTTAGTTGTCATTGGTGGTGATGGTTCCTTCCAAGGAGCTCAGAAATTAGCCAATCTAGGCATCAACACAATCGGTATTCCTGGTACTATCGACTTAGACATTGCTTGTACAGACTATACCATCGGTTTTGACACAGCAGTTAACGTAGCTGTAGACGCTCTTAACAAATTAAGAGACACATCTTCATCTCATGAAAGATGTTCTGTAGTAGAGGTAATGGGCCGTGACTCAGGTCATATTGCTGTATGGTGTGGATTAGCTTCAGGAGCGGACGTTGTATTAATTCCTGAGAAAAAAGATGATTATTCTAAAGAAAAAGTTATTAGAAGAATTATTGATAATCGTCACCAAGGTAAGAGTCACAACATCGTTATTGTAGCTGAAGGTGTTGGTGGATCTCAAGATCTAGCAAAAGAGATTGAAAATGTAACAGGTATTGAAACGAGAGCTACAATCTTAGGTCATATTCAAAGAGGTGGTACACCAACTGCCCTAGAAATTAAGCATGCATCTGCTATGGGTGTTAAAGCTGTTGAACTCTTAATTGACGGTAAATCTAACCGCGTTGTAGCTTATAAAAATAATGAATACGTGGACTTCGATATTAACGAAGGTTTAGCAATGGACAAATCTGTTGATATGAGCCTATACGAAATCAATAAGGTTGTATCAAGATATTAAATAAAAAGCTAAGGAAAATTTCCTTAGCTTTTTTTGTACTTTCCTATTCCGATTTTAACATACATAGTTTGGACAATGTCATATGATGGTGTAAGATTATTTCATTTTACCTTTGACAAAAATTACATTCTATGATATATTATTATTAGATAATAATTATTACTAAATAATAATCAATAGATAAATTAAAAGTTGGAAGGAGAAATGATTATGGATAAGTGGGTATGCGTTGTGTGCGGATGGGTTTATGACCCAGAGATTGGAGATCCTGATAACGGAGTAGAAGTTGGAACACCATGGGAAAAAGTTCCTGAAGAGTGGGTTTGTCCACTATGCTTTGTAGGAAAAGATCAATTTGAAAAAGTTGAATAGTTAGCCAATACAAAAACCTTCATAACTTCAGTTATGAAGGTTTTTTAAGCATTTATTAAAAATGCATTGGCTATTGATTAATTTCTATTTTTTGTATAAGATTAATATACATTCAGTTTTAACTTTGAACCCCAAGTGTGGAGGAGATTACTTTGTTTAAAGTAGAGAAAAAGGGTAAATCTCAGATGAAGTCACGGAACAAGATAAAGGTTTTTCGGTTGATATTAAGAGATGGACCTATTTCAAGAACAGATATAGAAAAGAAGCTTAAACTATCAGCACCCTCCGTAACAAGGATTGTGGAAAGTTTAAGGAAAGAAAACTTAGTAAGGGAAATAGGGAAAGAAGAAACATATGTTGGAAGGAAGCCTATTCATCTTATAGCCAATAAAAATGCAAGATTCATTATTGGGATTCATATAGCTAAAAGCAATCTGAAGCTTTGTATAACGAATCTTGGTTCAGAAATCATTTATAAGGAAAGCAGAAGCATTACACATATTGATGAAGAAAGTCAATTTCTAGATGAATTAGACAATATGATCTCATTTTCAATAAAACAGTCAAAGATTGACCAAGAGAAACTTCTGGGGATAGGTATTGCATCAAGAGGAGCCTTAGATTTTAAGTCAGGGCAAATTTTTAATATCAAAAAAGGCATCAAACAAGTACCTATTATAAGTTACTTAAAAGAGAGGTACTCTTGTGAGATTATTATGGAATACAGTATCAATACAGAATTGATTAACGAATATATAGCTATGGACCCATCTAATGCCCGAAAGAAAAATCTTCTATATATCTATTTTGGAGAGGGCGTTGGGGGCAGTATTATCTGTAATGGGCATGTAGTAAGGGGTAAATCCAATCTTGCAGCTAAAATTGGCCATATGCTGGTAGAACCAGATGGTGATGAATGTTATTGTGGAAGAAAAGGTCATCTAGAGGCTTATTGCTCCAAATCAGCAATTGAAAAAGCTTTTAGGGACAAGTCGGGTGATGGAAAGAATGTTGATGTAAGGGCTATAAGTCAACTAGCAAATAATAATGACAGTGTTGGCATTGAGGTTATTCATAATGTGCTTATTAAACTTGCCAATGCCATAAATAATTTATTAGTGATTATTAATCCGGATATTATTGTTCTATCAGGAGAAATATTTGACTATTATGAGGAAGCCTTAAGTATTCTAAAAGATCACGTTGGAAATCTTGTATTTGATCCCAAATTAAATGATATAGAATGGATTGTTCGATCAAAAGAAAAGGTGATGATTGATTACAGCGCAACGGCCTTGGTTATGAACAAAGTATTTAATGTATAGTTATAAAGCAATTAGGCAGTACCATCTTGGCTATTTTAGTTAAGGTGGTTTTTATATTGATATATTAATTTCATATTGAAAATAAATCAAATATGTGATAGTGTAATAATAAAGATAGACGAATATTAAAGTGTTATTGAGCATGCAGAAGTGAATAGGGTTTCAATGGAGTAAAGAATGTATGAATTGATAAAGCGTAGATATGTGACAACTGTGAAGAGATGAAGGGAGTGATATAATGAATAGATATACATATAAAAATGATTCTGGATTTTTTGATGTAGAAGTACAGACTGAATTAATTGTTGATAGCGAGCTAGAATGGAAAATAACTTACACAGCCATTAAGGGTGGAATCAACCAGGGAGGCTCTCTGAAAATATTAGTGCCGCCTTATCAACATCAACGTACAGAAGAATATTTGCAAGCCTATGATTATTGGAAGCCCAATTATCTTTACGCTATAGGGGAAGATGATGGCATACAAGTTGAAACTCGAATCGAAAAGGTATCTTCAGCTTTTAATCATATTAAAAGATGGCCTGATAGTAATAGAATTGCGATCATTACTTTATTAAATGGCTTAAATGAAGGAGAAAAAATCCATATTGTTTTTGGGGGGATTCATCGACCATGGTTAGAGGGGGATTGTCCTCCTACAAGAGTAGGACAATTAGCTTTTAAAAAAGAGGGGACTTATTTGCATAATAGAGTTTGGATAGATCAGTTAGGCAATGGTAATTATGAAGAGGTTCAAGCATTTCCAAAAATTAAACTTATACCAGATCAGCCTAAAAGTATCTTGTTGAAAGCACCTTCTGTAATTCAGCCAGGGAAAGCTTTTGAAATAGATATTAATGTAGTAGATCGATTTAATAACCCTATCTTTGAGGATGATAATATCGGTCAATGGCAATTAGAAATAGAAGAATTGGAAGGTGAGAAGAAGGGCTTAGTTGAATATAAAGATAAGGTCTATAAAGCTGTAATTAAAGAAGAAGGTTTTTATGAGATCACTGTGAAAAATCATCAAGACTTAAGGGTAGACAAAGCTGTTATGATGTGTAAAAAAAGTGATGAGAAATTATTTTGGGGAGACATTCATATTCATTCCAACCTTACAGCAAATATAAGAGATAATGATGGAGGAGCATCTCCCAAAGTAGGTTATCAGTATGCTAAAGAAGTATCTCATTTAGACTTTATTTGTATGTCAGAACAAACATTTGAATTCAACGAAGATAGAAGTGTGAATATTAATAAAGCAACGTGGAGCAAGATTGGTGAGGAAGCAGATAAATATTATGAAAAAGACAAACTAGTAACATTTCCGGGATTTGAATTTCATAGTCAGAGGGGCGATACCGTCGTATTATTCAAAGAATCTTTAGCAGAATATCCATACCCTGCTGCTGATGTAAAAGATATTCCTGATGTCTGGAATTATTATAGAGATAAAGAGCACTTAACAATTCCTCATTTTCATCGCTACTGTGGTGGACGGATATCTAAAGATCAGCAAGAAAAAAAATATGCTGGTTTTGATATTAGTCATTGGGAATTAAGCAGTGAGAATGAAAGATTAGCAGAGGTATTTTCTAGTCAGTGGGGAAGATTCGAATACGGTGGTCATCCTATGATTTTAAAAGCAAAATCTAATGTTAAAGGAAATACTTTGGTTGATTTTTTGAACAGAGGTAAAAGGTGGGGTATAACAGCTAGCAGTGATGGACACGATGGTAATCCTGGATATGGTGGAGTTACAGCAGTATATGCTAAAGGTCTCAACCGTGAAGAGATATACAGAGGGTTGTGCAGTAGGAAAACAATAGCTTCTACACATCCCAGGATAGTTATAGACTACAGTATTAATGAGTATTCTATAGGAGAAGTAGTATCAGGTGAGAGGAGAAAGACGAAGATTATTAACATAAAAGCTGTGGCACCGAAAGATATTAAGCAAATTGAAATTATAAAAAATGGTGAAGTTCATATAAAGGAAGCTATCGATAAACAATGGGCTAAACTTGAACTCAGGGATAGCGAGGTAATAGAAGAAGATACCTATTATTATGTTCGCTTAACCCAGATAGATGGGCATATTGCTTGGACCAGTCCTATATGGTTTGTATAAGTATAAGGTTCATAGCTTTTGTAACTAGTGGTAGTTAAGGAAGGACTTTGGTATACTGGTCTTATAGGGGTCAAGAAGATCTATATTTGTAATATGAATGACGTAAACGGGAAAAGGCTGCTCAGTTAATTAAAGTGTAGAATGTTTAGGAGGAGGCAAAGGATGACTGATAAGAATATTGAGGTAATTCTGAATCAAGTTAAAGAAGGTAAGGTTGAAGTAGAAGATGCCATGAAATCATTAAAAAACCTACCTTTTGAAGATTTAGGGTATGCTAAAATTGATCATCATAGAGGTTTAAGAAATGGCTACCCAGAAGTTATATACTGTGAAGGTAAAGCCACAGAGCATGTAGTAGGTATTGTTGAAAAAATGATAAATAGAGGCTCTAATGTATTAGCAACTCGAGCAACAAGAGAGGTCTTTGAGGCTGTAAAGAAAATAGCTGATCATGCTGAATATCATGAGCTTGCAAGAATGATCACGATTAAACAGCAAGAAATTGTTGCTAGTCGGCATAAAATACTAGTTATGACAGCTGGAACTTCTGATATTCCTGTATCAGAGGAGGCGGCAATTACTGCTGAAATGCTAGGCAATACTGTGGAAAGATTGTACGATGTTGGGGTAGCAGGAATACATCGCCTACTCTCCAATATAGATAAACTAAATGAAGCAAGTGTCATTGTTACTGTTGCTGGTATGGAAGGCGCTTTGGCCAGCGTAGTGGGTGGATTAGTGGATAAACCTGTTATCGCTGTTCCCACTAGTGTTGGTTATGGAGCTAACTTAGGCGGCATATCTGCGTTACTTACCATGCTCAACAGTTGTGCAAGTGGCATAGGGGTCGTTAATATTGATAATGGATTTGGTGGTGGTTATCTAGCCAGTACTATTAATAGGCAAATTGAGTTAGCTGGAAAAGTGGATTAAAAAATCTATAGAAATAAAAAAGGTATTACTTCCATTGAATGATGCAATGAAGGTAATACCTTAATCGTTATATTAATGTAATTAAACTAACAAAGCTGCTAGAAGACCACCTGTTGCAAAAGCGATGGCAAAACTACCAACCCAAATGGCAACAGCATGTTTCCAGCCTCTTTCCTTAAAGAGTACAAGAGCTGCTGCAATACAAGGTACGAACAATGTAATAACAACTAAGGCTACAACAGTTTGTTCAGGGCTTAATAAACCTTGCTCAGTTAATGTGAATAGACCAGCAGCGCCGAAGTCTCTACGGATAATTCCCATGATAAAAGGCGTCGTTACTTCTTTAGGTAATCTCAATAAGCTAACGACAATTGGTGCTAATGCGTTTTGAATACTTGCTAAAATATTAAAGAACTGAAGTAATGTAATCAATACGGCTCCGATCATGAATAAAGGTGTAGCTTCTGTTAAAAAGTGCCATGATTTTGTCCAAGTCTTTGATAATACATTTCCGATTCGAGGCAATCGAAGTGGTGGAATATCGATTAATAAGTCTGTTGATTCGCCGGGCATTAATTTATTGAGAGCTAAACCAACAACGACAAAAACAGCTATGATAGTCAATACATAAGCCAAGGTTAATTGTGGTGCAAGGCTAGAAGCCATTACGACAATAACTCCTAATTGTGCTGAGCATGGAATAGCTAACGTTAATAACATGGTTGCAATGAAACGTTCTCTTTTGCTACCTAGAATTCTTGTGGTAATAGTAGCCATTGTAACGCAACCAAAGCCTAATATCATAGGAATGACTGCTTTTCCATTAAGACCTATCTTGGTTAATGTTTTATCTAATAAAGCCGCAATTCTAGGTAAGTAGCCGGAGTCTTCTAATAGTGCTAATAAGAAATAGAAACCAACTACTAAAGGTAGTAATAACCCTAGTACGTATGTAGGTACCATGGTTAAGAGACCAGATTCACCGATGAGTAGCTCAAAAAAGAAGCTGCCTTCAGTGAAGAAAGGTCCAATGATAGACATAATAAATTCATAGTACCAAGTTCCCATAATAAGCTCTTCAGTAACGCCAACGATATCTTGAGCGATGAAATCACCTAGAAAGAAATACATGAAAATTAAAGTTGCAAGAAGGATAGGAACACCTGTAACAGGTCTAAGCATCCATTTGCTTAGCTTTTGCTTAAAACTGATATTTAGAGCCATCTCTTTTAGGGTGAGATCAATAACGTTATTAATACGGGTACGCCTTTGAGAATAGATTTTATCACGTAAAGTGCCGCCGTTAACGTTATACTTTGCAATAATTTCTTCGTCTTCCTCAAGAATCATTAATGCTTCTGATGCATGATCAACTGTATTCTCATATTTAGCGAGATAATCTTTTATTCCTACAATTTTATTCCCAGTAGAAGCTTGACCAAGATTTTTCTTTAGTGCCTCGAAGCCTTTCTTTTTAGGAGCAACTGTTGGTATAATAGGTACACCTAAAAGCTCTTCCATTAAGGGAATATCAATAGTTAAACCGTTATGTTCAACCTCATCCATCATATTTAATGCAACAATAACAGGTTTGCCCATATCAATTAATTGTTGTGTTAAGAATAAATCACGATCTAAATGGACAGCATCTACAACATTAAGTATTAAGTCTGCTTGTAAGATAACATCTCTTGCGACTCTTTCTTCATCATTAAAGGAAGAGACGCCGTATACACCTGGTGTATCGATAACTTCGTAGTCATTATATTTACCTTTACTTATGTCAACAGTTGTACCAGGATAGTTGGATACATCTACATAGATACCAGTTAAGGCATTAAAAAATACAGATTTACCTACATTAGGATTACCTGCTAGAACAAGTTTCTTAGCTGCCATATTGTTCACCTATTTATACCCATAGCTTAAGCTAGGTCCTTTCTTTTCGTTTTTTGCAGAACGGTGATCCGTTATTATCTCAACAATGATTTGAGAAGCTAGCTTATGACCTATAGCTATTTCTTGTAAACGGTTCTGTAATATTACTGGACCCTTGTTAATTTTTTCACTACAGCGTATAACAGCACCTTCATAGATGCCTAAACGAATGGCCTGAGCTCGAATAATAGGGTTAGGTAATGAAGTTATTTCAATTGTATCCCCTGCTTTTACTTCGGACAATCTCATGTGACTCACCTCAAAGATTCTATTTTAAAATCATCTATTTTATAGTGTTGGAAACAAATATGTAATATTATAAGACAAAGTATAACCATACTTCCCTGTACATACTTGAAACGTGAGGTTAATCACTTTTCTTGTATGTATGAACTTTAAGACATAATAATGGCATGATAATATTGCTAGTGAAATTATATTACAAGTGATAACATGTGTCAATACCGTTTTGTAATATTATATGTTTAATATGTGTATAATACCACATAGTTTGAATTGCATGGAGAAGGCTAGAAAGTAAAAAAAGAAAAAAAAGAAAAAAAGAAAAAAAGAATGGCTATCGCCATCCTTATTTTACTTCATTTCCAAATTGTACACCAAACTCAAAGGCTTTTTCTAAGTCGCTTTTACTTGGGTTGAATTTAATACGAAGTCCTTCTACAGGAATCTTAAATTTTAATTGTTTTAAACGACCTTCAATATTAGGCACTGCTTCACCACTCCAACCATAGGATCCAAATGCTCCGGAGATTAAACCTTTATTAATAACTGGATTCAGTGATGTGAGAATTCCCCAGATTGGAGGTAACGCATCAGCTACAATAGTAGGTGAACCAAGGAGTAAACCTTTTGCCATATTAATTTCTTTTAGGACATCATCTTGATCTGATGTTACCATATCATAGGTGAGAACATCGTAATCGGAGACAGATTCAATACCTTCTGCTATCCTTTTTGCTAACTTCTCTGTATAGCCATAGGCAGATACATAAGCAATAACGATGCTGCCTTTTTCTCGTTCAATAGTTGTTGCCCATTCTCTATAGAGATCCATATACTTTTTAATATCTTCTCTTAGAACTGGACCATGACCTGGACAAACAGTATCGACTTCTAAATCTTTAATTTTATTAAGGGCTTTCAATACATAAGGTTTAAAAGGTCCCATAATCATATCGAAATAGTATTTGTAAGCATCAAGGAAGTCGCCTTCGATTAAATCATTGAATACACGATCATCACTATAATGACAACCAAAGGAATCGCATGTGATTAGGGTCTTATCTTCCACCACATAGGAGTACATGCTGTCTGGCCAGTGAAGGAATGGAACTAAGTAAAAACGAATTGTTTTGTCGCCTAAACTGATTTCATCACCATCTTTTACAGCCTGAAACTTAAAAGGTTTATTGGTGATATCTTTAAGATAGTTTACTGCTGATGTACTACCAATAACAGTAGCATTAGGACATTTATCTACAATAAATTCAAGGGAACCAGCGTGATCTGGCTCTGTATGGTCCAATATGATATAGTCAATATCCTCATAGCTTGTAACATCCTCAATGCGAGCAAACCAATCATCTTTAAATTTATTTTTGGCTGTTTCAAATAAAGCTGTTTTATCTGATCCTTTAACAATGTAAGAGTTATAAGATGTACCGTATTCTGTATACATAATTATATCAAAAACTCTTAAATCAGGGTCTTGAGCACCTACCCAATAAGTTCCTTTTTTAACCTCTAATGCTTTCATAAATCCACGTCCCTTCCATATTTATAAGAATTGCACAGTAAAGTTATCAATGGTCACTAAAAGAAGATTGATAAATTTAAGACAATTATTAGTCGATAATCATTATTCCCTAACAATAATTTAACACAAAATTTAATTGTCGTCAACTGTTTTTAAGAACTTTGTCCTATTACTTGTTTAAGCCATATATTTTTATTTTTACCCGCAGGGAGAGGTTTTATTAAATAAGATTTTTTCGATCGATAAAAAGTATATTATCTGATATCTAATTGTAGTAAAATAGGAGAATCGTTAAGATTAGGGGTTTCTCAAATTGGAAAAGTTTGATAAAATAAGGATAGTGATTAAGGTCATTGAATGGGAGGTTGGTTTATGAGAGAGAAATTATATAAGTCTAGAAATAATAAAATCATGTTTGGTGTTTGTGGTGGGCTTGGAGAGTACTTAGGTGTAGATCCAAGTATTATTCGAATTATTTTTGTTTTAGCTAGTTTTTTAGATGGTATAGGTATTTTAATCTATTTAGTTATGGCTTTAATCATCCCTTCTAATAATGGGGAATATATTATTGATGTTGAAATCAATAATGGCCATAATGGTGAGAAACGTGGAATAGATCCTAAAAATCGTAATATGTTAGCTGGTTTAGTTTTTATTGTAGCAGGAGCTTACTTCTTACTTGAGATTATTTTCCCGCAATTTTTAGGTTTTGATATTGTTATTTCGGTGGCATTAATTTTACTTGGATGCTATGTTATTATTACTGGTAAGAGGGGGAATTCAAATGAATAAACAAAAAGTGACTAATGGTCTTTTATTAATAATAGTAGGGGTAGTCTTTTTATTGATGAGTTTAGATCTTATCGACTCTCATGTGATTAGTTATGCTATTGATATGTGGCCAGTCATCTTAATTCTCATTGGTATCAATGTAATTTTCAAGAATGAATGGGTTAAATGGGCCAGTATAGTTGCTTATGCTGCTTTAGTATTAGTTGGTTATACAATGTACCCAGATCTTTTTGGATCAGTATCACAGATAATGTCCATATGCTAGTTATTAAATGTCTTACATCTACTAACCATATCAAGTAAATAAAATAAAGAATTATAGGGTACATGATTCAGGTTCATGTACCTTTTTAATCTTATCAAGAAGCTTGTTTGAGAATAATCAATAGATTGCTAAGTAAAGAAGTTATTGAGGAGGAGTGTCTTTAATGCGTGTACTTTATTATGATTGTTTTGCTGGTATTAGTGGAGATATGAACTTAGGAGCTTTACTAGATTTAGGTGTAGATGAAGGACATCTAAGAGAGGCACTAAGTCAGCTTTCAATTAGAGATGAATTTGAATTATCCGTTTCCAAAAGAAATAAGATGGGCATTGAAGGAACAAAAGTTGATGTTATCCTTAAAGAACACCATCACCAAGGAGAACACCACCATCACCATCATCGCCATTTAAAGGACATACGTGAAATTATTAATGGAAGCAAGTTGAGTAATGCTGTTAAGCAAAGAAGTATGGCTATGTTTGTGGAAGTGGCAAAAGCTGAGGCTAAAGTACATGGAAAGACCATGGATGAAATTCATTTTCATGAAGTTGGTGCCGTCGATGCAATTGTTGATATGGTAGGTGCGGCTATATGTTTAGAATATCTACAAGTTGACCGTGTCCTAGCCTCTTCAATAGAGGTAGGTTCAGGTTTTGTGAAGTGTGCCCATGGTACAATACCAGTGCCGGCTCCAGCAACAGTAGAAATCTTAAAGGGGATTCCTATCAACATAGGTGGTATAGACGGCGAAGCCACAACTCCTACAGGTGCAGCCATTTTGAAAGCTAACGTTCATGAGTATTCTGATAAGAAACAATTTCAAATCATGAAGATTGGCTATGGAGTAGGAACCAAAGACTTTGCAATTCCTAATGTACTGAGGGTTTATTTAGCTGAAGATGAAAAAAAATGTGTTGCTGATTATGTTGAAGACCATCAAATCATTCTCGAAGCCAACATCGATGATATGAACCCAGAATGGTACGGTTATATAGAAGAAAAGTTATTTGAGGGAGGAGCATTGGATGTCACCAAGACCAATATTTTAATGAAAAAAGGTCGTCCAGCTGTCAAGTTAAGTGTATTAACCTCAAAGAAACAAGTAGAATTAATTAAGAAGATCTTACTATTAGAAACAACAACCTTAGGTGTACGTCAGTTTGACGTGAAAAAGATCATGCTTAAGCGACAGTTACAAAAGGTAGAAACAAAATTTGGTCCAATTTCCGTTAAACAAGCTATTTTCAATGGAGAAGTCATCAAGCAAAAACCAGAATATGATGAATGTAAGAAGCTAGCCATCAAGTACAATATTCCCATAAGAAAGGTTTATGAAGCCGTAAATAATGGAGGAAAAGATGAATAAGTATAGTCAATTAATTGACCACTTACAAGAGCTAGGCAGTGTTCTCGTTGCTTTTTCTGGAGGTGTAGATAGTACTTTTTTACTAAGAGCTGCAAAGGATGCTCTAGGTGATCAGGTAAAAGCAGTGACAGTGAAATCACCCTATATACCAGGTTGGGAATTAGAGGAATCGAAAAATATGTCTGAGATTATGGGTGTCACTCATGATTTTATTGAAGTGGGTATCATGGATGCTATCAAGGATAATCCAAAAGAACGCTGTTATCTGTGTAAAACCTATATTTTCACTAAGATCAAAGAGAAAGCCATGAAAGAAGGATATAATTATGTCATAGACGGAAGTAATTTTGATGACACAAAAGACTACCGTCCGGGAATGAAGGCTCTTCAAGAGTTAGGTATAAGAAGTCCTTTATTAGAATGTAAATGGACAAAGAATGATATTAGGTCCATGTCCCAATCCTTGGGCTTACCCACATGGAATAAACCTGCCTATGCTTGTCTATTAACACGTTTACCCTTTGGAACAAAGCTGGAAATAGAAGCTATTAAAATGATTGAAGAAGCTGAAAAGGTATTGTTTAGTTATGACTTTAAGGCTGTAAGAGTAAGAAAACATGGTGACTTAGCAAGAATAGAAGTAGATAGCAATAGGATGAGTCAATTATTTGATCAAGAATTAATGAAGAAAATTTCACAAGATATAAAAGCTACTGGTTTTAAATATGTAACATTGGATATGGAAGGTTATAAAATGGGAAGTTTTAATGGTGAACAGCATCTTTAGAGGTGCTGTTTTTTTTGTCTTACAGGAAAATCATATAATTCAATCGATTAATCAAAATCAAATAGTTAATATCAAGGAAACTTTCCTAAGGATACAAATTTCCAAAGGAAGACGACTTTAGCTCTATCAATTATTTGATAGCATGTTACTTTTTAGCTAGGTAGCTGTTTGAAGCAGGATTTCTACATCAGTCTCGTTAGAAGTAAGAGGCGCAAATTTTTGTAGATAGTTTCTAAATTATAGGGGTGATAGAATCTAACTAAGACATAAATGAAAGGAAGGCATAAAGACATGTTTTCAAAAGATGTAACATATGAAGAGCTTATTATTATTTTACAAGAAGCAGGTAAGTTTCAGCCTTATCCATCCATTAAAGAAAGGAAAGAGTGGGAGGGAGTAAACCAGAAAGCAAAGGATTTTGTTATAGAGAATGCTCAGCAATATGTAGGATTTATGCTGCCAGCTATTCAAGCTACGGACATACTCAATTATAGAGTGACGGGTAAAAGAAGTCATTATAATGAACCGGAAGGTTTAAGAAGGACAGCATTAACTCATCTATTATTAGCAGAATGTATTGAAAACCAAGGTACATACTTAAATGATATTATCAACGCAGTCTGGCTTTTATGTGAGCAGACATCATGGGTTCCTCCTGAGCATTACTATTTATATAGAAGACCAGAAAAAGATGGACCTCTTCTTCCGAGACATGATCAAGAAGCCATTGATTTAGCGGCTGGTGAAATTGCTGTCTTGCTAGGATTTACATACCATTTATTAAAAGAAAAGTTGGATGATATATCACCAGTCATCTGTCAAAGAATTTATAGTGAATTAAAGAGAAGAATTATTACGCCTTATATCTATAATCGTCAATGGTGGTGGATGGGTTTTGGAAGTAAAAAAGTGAATAACTGGGCTCCTTGGTGCGCATCTAATTGTATGATGACCATACTGCTTGTGGAAGAAGATATTCACTTAAAAGCTGAAGCTATGTATAAAACCCTCCAGATTATGGATAACTTCCTTAATATCTATGGTGAAGATGGAGGATGTGATGAAGGTCCTACTTATTGGGGAAGGGCAGCTGGATCATTACATGATTGTATAGATATTATTAATAGAGCGACGAAGGGTAAGTTAAATTTTTATTCAAATCAAAAAGTGAAAAGGGTTGGAGAATTCCCTGCTAAAGTGAACATTGTGTCCAACTATTTCTTTAATTTTGCGGATAGTGGACCTTATCTTAATCCTGAATATGAATTGATTTTCCGCTATGGTAAAGATGTGAACAGTATAGAGATGATGAATTTAGGACGTTCTTTATACGATAAGATTGGTATGCGTTGTGCTGCAAATTTTGGCGTACTAAGAGGGCTGCCTTATCTATTCAATATTGATGAAATGATTACCTATGAGCCACAACCATCACTGAACGGTAAGACTTCTATCTTTAAGGATATCCAAGTCCTTGTTACAAGAGAAATGGAGGAGAAAGGTAAGGGGTTCTTTGTAGGTATGAAAGGTGGGTACAATGAGGAGAGTCACAATCATAATGATGTGGGGCATTTCATTGTATCTTATAACGGAGAACCCTTAGTAATAGATGTAGGTGCAAAAAGCTATACAAAGAAAACTTTTGGACCTGATCGCTATACCATATGGAACACACAATCTGCTTATCATAACCTACCTATAATAGGAGGAGTAGAACAAATAAATGGTATAGAATATAGAGCTAAGGATGTTAGCTATTATGATTATGAGGATACAAGCGGTATGACTTTAGACATAGCCGGAGCTTATCCGGATGAAGCTGGTGTAGAAAAGTGGATAAGGCAAGTTCAGTTGGATAGAAAGACTTCTTCAGTAAGTGTTGTAGAAGATTTTAAGCTGAAGAAGGAAGAAGAAATTAGTCTTACATTCATGTTGAAAAATAAACCAGTGCAAAATGAAGGAAGAACCCTTTTATTAGAGGTGGATGGTGGAGATTTAGTGACCCTAGAATATGACGCCCACCTATTTGATATGATCTATGAAAAAATGGATTTAACGGATAACAAACTAATCAACAGTTGGGGGAATACTCTTTATCGGTTACAGTTAATAAGTAAAAGGTCTTTTAAAGAAGAAATCGTATGTTACAGATTTCATATGAACAATTAATTAATGATATTCACCGTCAAGTCAAAAGTATAATCAATTGATCCAAAAGACTTATTAAAATGAAGAACTTGCTAGTAGTCAAATGCAGCAAGTTCTTTTAAAATAACTGATATCACTTTTTTGAAACCATATCAAAAATTTTAAATAAAAGTTATGACACCCCTTGCAAATAGGCAATTTTTACAGTTTTTTTGAATGTAGATTATTCTTATAGATTCTATTATGGATGGAAAGTTGATAAGATGATTTTGACACAAATTAACGAATGCTTATGAAGGGGGATTGGCTTGGAAAGTAAAGTAATCAAGCAAAAATGTGAACTAAAAAAGACAAAGAAGCAATCCATAAAGAGTCTTATGCAAAAATATGGTGGCTATTATTTAATGTTATTACCTATTCTTATTTATTTTATAATTTTCAAATATGGACCTATGTACGGTATCATTATTACTTTTAAAGAATTTTATCCTTTGAAAGGTATCATGGGTAGCGAATGGGTTGGGCTTGAACATTTTAAGACCATGTTTACTGGGTTATATTTTTGGCCTGTATTTAGGAATACGATTATTATCAGTTTTTATAAGTTGATATGGGGTTTCCCAGCACCAATTTTGTTAGCTATAATTATTAATGAAATCAAAGCAGCTAAGTTTAAAAAGGTAGCTCAAACAGTTAGTTATATGCCACATTTCCTATCATGGGTTATTGTGTCAGGGATTGTTATTGAAATGCTTTCTCCAACAAGAGGACCTATTAACTATTTCCTTACCTTATTAGGTCAAGAGCCAATCTACTTTGTTGCTGACCCTAATTGGTTCAGAACTGTTTTGGTAGCTTCTGGTATTTGGCAAGGTGTTGGTTGGGGATCAATTATTTATTTGGCGGCTATCAGTGGTATTGATCCACAACTTTATGAAGCAGCATCTATTGATGGTGCAAGGAGAATTCAAAAGATTACATATATTACTTTACCATCATTGAAACCAGTAGTGGTGATTATGCTGATCTTTGCCTGTGGAGGTATCATTAAAGATAATTTTGAACAAATCTATAACCTTCTCAATCTGAAAGTCTATTCTGTAGGGGACGTTATCTCTACCTATACGTATGAGCAGGGATTAGTCAACTTACAGTACAGTTATTCTACAGCTGTAGGTTTATTTAAGAATATTATTTCTTTTGCTTTGGTTATTACTGCAAACAGTATAGCTAAAAGAGTTTCAGAATATGCCATTTGGTAGAGGGGTGAGGATTATGAGAATTAAAAAGACCTATGACGATTATATCGTTGATTTTATAAGTTATTCCGTTTTAATCATTTTATGTATATCTATTATATTGCCTTTTATGCAGATCATAACCATATCATTAAGTCCACCTGCTCAAGTAACAAGCTATGGTTTGAAGTTATTTCCAAAGGAAATTACATTTGAGGGATATCGTAAAATAGCTAATAATTCATTATTATGGACAGGATATAAAAATACCATTATGGTTACCATTTTAGGAACAGCTATTAATGTATTTTTTACTTGCTTAGGTGCTTATCCATTATCAAAAAAGAACTTACCTGGTAGAAATATGATAACAGCATTTATTGTATTCACCATGTATTTTGGTGGTGGTTTAATTCCAACCTATATGCTGAATAAATCTTTGGGATTAATCAACTCCATGTGGGTGTTTATCTTGCCAGGGTTAGTTGGATCTTATAATATGATTATTACACGAAACTTTTTTATGAGTTTACCAAGTAGTTTAGAAGAATCAGCTAGAGTAGACGGTGCAGGATTATTTCGTATTTTCTTAGTCATTATTTTACCCTTATCAAAACCTATTATTGCTACCATAGCTTTATGGTATGGTGTCGGTCATTGGAACAGTTGGTTCTCAAGCATGCTATACATGACAGACCGGTCTAAGCATTTACTTCAATATGTTTTACGAATGATTCTATTTGAAGGAACCAAGGTGGATGAGGGAGCAGTTGAAATTGATCAAGTTATCGTTAATACAGAAACCATGAAAATGGCTGCATTACTTGTTGCCACAGTACCCATTCTTTGTGTTTACCCATTTATCCAAAAGTATTTTGTAAAAGGTGTTATGGTAGGTTCCCTTAAGGGGTAATATAAACATCAATTTTGGTGGGGGTGATGCATTAAGAATTTACAATTTGAAGTAATTAATATTATGATAGAAAATAGGGAGGTTTTATGATGAAAAAATTGATATCCATTATACTGGTTATTACATTAAGTATATCTTTATTTGCAGGGTGTGCAGAAAAAGAAGATACAAATAGTCAAACAGGTACCCAAACCAGTAACGCTGATAAAACAGTAGAGAATAAAGAAGCAAAAGAAGAACCGATGGTTATTGAGTGGCTTTCTTACAACCCAGAAGCAGAGCCTGAAGAGGGTGCACCTATAGTAGAGTATATAGAAGAAAAGTTTAACGTGGATATGCAAGTCTGGTTCCTACCTCGAGAAGGTTTTGATCAAGCCATTAATGTAAGAATTGCTGGTGGTGATATGCCAGATATCTTTAAACCTAAAAGTGGTAGTTTAGGTAACTACGTTAAGCAAGGGGTGGCTGGAGAAGTACCTAAAGAAACGATTAAAGAATATGCTCCAGAATTATATGCTACATATGAAGAACTTTTCCCGGATGGATCAAACTGGATTCGTACCATGTATGAAGGAAAAAATTATGGGTACCATGAAATTTCCAGTACAGGTAATTTTCCAAGTCTTGTTATGTGGAGAAAAGATTGGTTAGAAAACCTTGGATATGATAAAGCGCCAGTCACAATAGATGAATTTGAAGAGGTGCTTCAAAAATTTGCAGATGAAGATCCAGATGGTAATGGTAAGAAAGATACTTACGGTATGTCTGACTTTGCAATGAATATGGTTTTTGGTGCATATGGTGTTGGACATTTAAGTTCCATGGAATGGTTCGGTACAAATAGATTATTAAAAGACGGTGTACCTACCTTCGCTTGTATACAACCAGAGACAAAGGAAGCGTTAGCTACTTTAGCTGATTGGTATGCAAAAGGTATTATTGATCCTGAATTTGTAACCAGTGAACATACTTCTGGTCATTGGTCTGAATCTCAAGCATTTTATAACGGAAGAATTGGGTTAAGTGGCCGTGCTAATCCAGGTCATTGGTATTCTAATGATAAAGGAGAAGTAGAAAGATTTAAAAATCTCCAAGCTAATAACCCGGATGCAGAAGTATTATTTGGATTACCACCAGTAGGTCCAAATGGTCACTCGGGAACAAATGCTGATGGCCAAGTAGGAGCTACACATATGTTTACAACAAAGGCAACTTCAGACCCAGCAAAAGTACAAAAGATTTTAGAGATTGCAAATGAGCCTATGAAGGACTATGAACACTATTTAATGACATTTAAAGGTATTGAGAACGAACACTATAAGATTGAAAACATCAATGGTTATGATACTTTTGTTGGTTTAATACCAGAAGGTATAGAAGGAAATACATTTGGTTTGGGTGTATTTGTACCAGTTACTAATCCAGATTTCTATGCAAAAGTTAAACCTAAGCAAGTAGAAGAAGCAGTCCAATTAACTGCAGGTCGTACAGAAGGTTATATTCAGCCTAAAGTACCTTCAACAGATGCTTACTCCAAGTATGCGCCTGACTTAAGAAGAATAGCAGCTGAAGCATTTATTTCTATTGTAACAGGAGAAAAACCAATTGATTATTTTGATGAGTTTGTTGAAACCTATTTAGCTAATGGTGGTCAAGAAACATTAGATGAAATGCAAACAGCATATAAATCTGCTATGGGTATGGAATAATTGGAATAAGATTAGGGGCGGTTATGAATCGTCCCTTTTTTCATATAAATTAAGTGCTCATTAATAGATTAAAGATCATAAAAATACAAAATTTTAATATGGCTTTTATTGATAACCATCTGCTATAATGGGGTTGTGGGAATGAATAATATGACAAATAATGTCATATTAAGGGGATGAAGGTATGAAAAAATATAAGCTTAAATTGATTATATACAATGTGAATATTATATTTTTTATTTTGCTTATTTTTACTATTGTACAGAATAATAAGGCTTTTCAGCGCTATAAAGAATTAAACATAAAAGAGTATGTTGGAGAGATATACCAAGTACGTGCCAATATAGATCAGCAAATCCTTACTCAAGTTGAAGGGTTATCCACTCGTATTCTTAATGATGAGGAGATTAAAGGCAGTATTTATAATCCTGATTATCTATGGAGCAATGTGAAAATATATCGAATGAAGGAACGGATGATTAATCTTATTGATACATATGAACATATTTCAGGTTTAGATATTTATTATAATCAACAGAATATGATTTTTCTGTCAGGATCTTATAAGAAATTATCCGATCATACAAGTGCAGCAAAGCCTTATGTTGATTGGATTTATGATATAGAAAATTACGACAAGGCAGAATATTGGATAGCTACGAGATATTATGAACCCTTGGACAGAGAGGTGGCTACTTTTGTAGCGACTTTACCCTTCATACCATCAATTAATCGAGGGAAAATAGCTATACATCTCAACACAGAGTATATTGTGGCATATGCTAATGAATTGATTGTAAAAGAGGAAAGTCACCTATCCATAGTGAACAAAGACGGTGTAAAAATTGAAGGAAATATTAATAGTAATGTAATTGAACAATTACTAAGTAAAAATAAAGAAGATGTCAACTACTTTATTTATAAAGATGATATAGATCGTATAATCTTTTTTGATGAAAGTCTTATGAATGATTGGATTTATGTCTATGATATACCTTTGAAAAATGTTTATAATAGCCAAAAGTTTATACTAGAAAACATAGGAGTAGCAATAGTATTTATTTTATTGAGCATAGGGGTGTCTATAGCGATTAATTTATTCATCTATGGTCCAATTAATCAAATTTTTTCTATTATAAAGAGATTACCTACTGATAATGAGTATCAGACAATGAGAAGTGAGGCGGGTTATGTGAAAGATAAGCTTTCCTATACTCTAGAAAGATTTGAAAAGTTGGAAAAAGAGATGGAGCAAAATAAGCAAATTATCTTCAATAACTATATAAGAAATATAATGGAGGGGAATATGCTTGTTGAGGACATCAATGAGAAGGGGTTTGATCCTATATACATGGAATATTCCCAATATTTTGTAATGGTCATCAAACTAAAAATGGAAACTGAGAACAATAGGATCAATCATCATTTAAATCGTATTAGAGATCAACTTATATTAGAGGATAAATATTATAAAGTCTTTACTTTAATTGAAAATAAAACAATTAAGTGTATCGTTAATTTTAATAAGGAAAAGATGAAGAAGTCCACAATTATAAAGAAAATTACTATTCATTTACAAAACCATGAATCTCTGAGTATAGGACAAGAGGCAACAAGTGATAAAGATGATATAGCTGCTTCCTATTATCAAGCTTTGGAAGGGTTGGAGTATGCTTATATCATGCCAGATCTCGTATTTCTTGATTATGAGATGGAAGGATTCCAGAATTTTAAATTGACGGGGAGTCGAGAATTTATTATAGGTAACATAGAGAAATCCATCTTATTAAAGGACAAAATAGCTGTACAAAAGGAGCTAACACATATTATTCAAGCCATTCGTTATGGGAGATATCACCATAACTATTGTTTGAATACATGCCGCGAAGTTTGTTCTACTATTAGAAGGGCCTTTAAGATACTAGGATGTGAGCTGGATGAGTTGTTAGGATATGATATAAGAAATTGTGTCAAGAAAAGTAGTGATATCTATGAATTAGAAGAAATTCTAAAGGCGATTATTGAAGAAGGCTTGAGAACAGTTGAAAATAAAGTAAAAACTCCAGATAATCAGTTAAAACAAGATATCATTCATATTATTGATAACAACTTATGCAATAATGTATCTCTTCAATTAATAGCGGACTTATTGGAAATACGTTATGATACATTAAGTAAGAATTTTAAGAGTATTATAGGGTGTTCTTTTTCACAGTACATTAGAGAAGAGAAGTTAAATAAATCCATTGAACTTTTACAAGATAATAAATATACCATTAAAGAAATATCCAATATGTTAGGCTATAATTCTACTCAATATTTTATTCAACTTTTCAAAGAAAAGTATGATATGACACCGAAAAAATACCAACAATTGAAGTTATTAAACACGCAAGATGATGAAGATTAAGCTATTAAGTCAGTATGACTTGGTAGTTCATGTCATTTTATAATAAAGTACTTGTGTTATTAGTGAATGTATGATATAATCTTAAGCTGTGTAATAACACAATCCTTGCTCTTATGATTGTTAAGGGCCAAAGTCCAAAAGGAGGTGCAAAGACTATGAACAAATACGAAATCGCATTAGTATTAAACGCTAAAATCGACGACGAAGAAAGAGCAGCTACTCTTGAAAAAGTTAAAGGCTATATTGATCGTTTCGGCGGTACTATTACAAATATCGATGAATGGGGTAAAAGAAGACTTGCTTACGAAATCGATAAAATGAACGAAGGTTTCTATTACTTCTTTAAAGTTGACGCTCCAGCTGACGCTCCAGCTGAAATCGAAAGAAGACTACGTATCATGGAGCCAGTTATGCGTTTCTTAGTAATTAGAGAAGAAGCTTAAGCAGTTTAAAGAAAGTGGGGTATCAGTATGAATAAAGTTATTTTAATGGGTAGACTAACTCGTGACCCTGAGATTCGCTATTCGCAATCAGCTGAACCACTAGCAATTACTCGATATTCATTGGCAGTAAACAGACAATTCAAACGTGATGGTGAACCAGATGCAGACTTTATTAATGTTGTAGCATTTGGAAAAAGAGGTGAATTTGCTTCTAAGTATTTCAAAAAGGGGCAAATGGTAGCCGTAGTTGGTCAACTTCGTATCAATAGTTATGAAGACCAAAACGGACAAAAAAAATGGAGCACAGATGTTGTTGTTGATGAGCAACATTTTGCTGAAAGTCGAGCTTCTTTCGAATCTCGTACTGGTAACATGGGTGGTGGCATGATGCCACAAGGTAGTCCAGCAATGGGAGCACCTGCACCACAACCAGCAGCACCAGCTCAAAACCAACCAGCTACTCCAGCACCAGCAGAAGGTTTTTATCCAATTAATGAAGACCTTGATGATGATTTACCATTCTAATGAATGTCAAAAAAGATATTTGTAAGAGGAGGTCAACAAAATGGCATATCAAAGAAAACGTCGCGGTAGAAGAAAACGCGTATGCAGCTTCTGCGCAGATAATGTAAAAGTAATCGATTATAAAGATATGAATAAATTAAGAAGATATGTTTCTGAAAGAGGTAAAATTTTACCTCGAAGAATTAATGGTAATTGTTCTAAGCATCAACGTGCGATCACAATTGCTGTTAAGAGAGCTAGACATATCGCTTTAATGCCTTATACACTAGACTAAGGTTAAACGGGACTCCATTATGGGGTCCTTTTTTAACACCTAATTATCTCTTTGTGTGAAGATTGACAAATACGTATATAAGAGTATACTTGAATTAAATGAAGAGGTATGCATTATAATAACCAATATAAGATATTTTGTATGAATTACTACGGTCTGCATTGTTGACAAAATACATAACAAGAGGAGATATAATGAAGAAAGATTCCATCTATTTAGAGTTATTCACTTCTTTTTTTAAAATTGGAAGCATGGCAATTGGTGGTGGCTATGTCATGTTACCCATGATACAGAGAGAAGTTGTAGAAATTAAAAAATGGTGTTCAGAGGATGAAGTGTACGATTTCTATACTCTAGGTCAATCTTTACCTGGAATGATATCGGTTAATACTGCAACACTTATTGGATACCAAATGAAAGGTTTACCTGGTGCTATAGCCGCTACTGCAGGAATGATTATGCCATCCTTGGTCATTATCATGTTTATAGCCGCATTTTTCACCCATATACAAGAAAATCCAGTCATTCAGAGAGCTTTTAAAGGTATAAGAGCGGCGGTTGTTGCCACGATTGCTATGGCAGTTATTAATATGGCTAAGAAATCCATTGTGAATATGTTTGGCATTCTATTAGCTACTGCTTCTTTCATTTGCTTTTTCTTTTTAAGAATCTCTCCTTTTTATATTGTAATAGGAGCAGGAATAATGGGAATTATCTATGCTGCTATAGAAAGGAGAAGAGAGCATGAGCACAATAATTGATCTCGTTATTTTATTTACTAATTTCTTTTATATAGGAGCCTTTAGTTTTGGAGGCGGGAATGCCATGATTCCTTTTATAGAGGATGTGGTTAGATCCAATGGTTGGATGACTAGCGGTCAATTTGCTGATATGATTGCCATATCTCAAATTACTCCTGGCCCTATAGCTATTAACATGGCTACGTATGTGGGATTTAACGTTGCTGGACCAATTGGTTCAGTTGTTGCAACATTAGCAGTTAGCTGTCCAGCTTTTATCTTGATTCTTATCATCATGCGATTTATCTTGGAGAAATTTAATAATAGCTTCTATGTCAAAGCTGTTTTTATAGGCTTACGTCCTGCAGTTGTTGGGTTAATTGCAGTAGCGGTTTTGAATGTAGCCACTATTGCATTATATAATAAAGAAATTTACAACCAGACATCCTCAGTAGTTCAGAGTATTAATTATTTAGGCGTTTTTATTACTATTGCTAGTTTTATTGCCATGTATAAATGGAGAATTCATCCCATAAAATGTATTCTAGTGGCAGGTATATTTGGAGCATTGTTTATGAATTAGAGCGGATATAGGAGTTGTAGGTATGAAAGAAGCTAAGTTCTATAAGATTGAAGGTGAAAAAGTACATTGTTATTTATGCCCTCACCATTGTAAGATTTCTAATGGACAAAAGGGATTATGTGGTGTGAGAAAAAGTATGAATGAAAAGCTTTATAGCATCAACTATGGTCAGGTTAGTTCCATTAATGGTGATCCTATAGAAAAGAAGCCTCTCTATCATTTCATGGAGGGTTCTACTACATTGTCGATAGGAAGTTTTGGTTGTAATTTATCTTGTGAGTTTTGTCAGAACTACACTATTGCCAAGGAAATACCTAAAGTGATAGCAATGAAACCTGAAGAAATAGTTAATTTAGCATTAGAATACCAATATCCTTCCATCAGCTACACGTATAATGAGCCTACTATTTACTATGAGTACATGTACGATATAGCTGTCCTAGCTAAGAGTAAAGGGTTAAAAAATATTATGGTAACCAACGGGTATATTGAAGAAGAACCCTTAAACAGTTTGTTACCCTATATAGATGCTATGAATATTGATCTAAAGAGCTATAATGATTTCCACTATAAAAAGATCTGTCAGGGCTCATTAGAGCCTGTAAAGCGTACTATTTTGCAAGCATCGAAATGTTGTCATGTTGAAGTGACCACACTTCTTGTCACTAATATGAATGATCAAGAGGAAGAGTTGATAGAGGAATTTAGTTGGTTAGCCTCTGTAAATCCAGATATTCCTCTTCATTTGAGCCGATACTTTCCTAGATATAACTATCATGAAACTGCTACGGATTTGGAATTTATGCGTAAAATCTATTATGAAGCTAAGGCATACTTGAATCATGTGTATTTAGGCAATGTAAAGTGAGTAAGGAGGAATTTTATGAGCATTAAAGGGTTAATGGTCTGCCCCCACCCACCTGTCATTTTACCGGAAGTGGGAGAAGGACGTGAAAGAGGTGCTTCATCAACAATTGAAGGTATGAAAAAGATAGCCAAACAAGTGAACGATATAAAACCTGATACGATTGTTTGTATAACACCCCATGGGAATGTATTCAGAGATGGCATTAGTATTATCGGTCATGAAAAAATAAAAGGTGATCTTTCTAGTTTTGGTAAACCTCAGGTGAAAATGGAGAAAGCAACACATTTAGAACTTTATCATAAATTAGTTGAAGAGCTTGATGATAAGGAATTACCCTATATCAATTTAAGTAATGATGTAGAAGAAGCTTTTGATATTAAAGGTGAGTTAGACCACGGTTGTATTGTACCCTTATATTATATTGATCAGGAATACAAGGATTATGAAATATTGCATATGACTTATGGTCTTATGGATTATATCACCCTTTATGAAGTAGGAATGGCCCTCCAAAAAGCAGCTGAATCCATAGAGAAGAAGGTATTGGTATTAGCCAGTGGTGATTTATCACACTGTTTAATGGATAAAGGACCTTATGAATATCACCCCAGCGGGCAATTGTTTGATGAGCTATTATTAAAGAGTGTTAAGGAATGCCACTTTAAAGACCTGTTTAAGATGGATGAAAAGTTTATTGGTGAAGCAAAAGAGTGTGGGTTACGATCCTTTATAATGGGCTTGGGTAGTTTAGACCATTATGAACTCTCTTCAAAGGTATACAGTTATGAAGGACCTTTTGGCGTAGGTTATATGACTGCATTTATTAGACCAGAATCAACAGATGAATACAGTCTATATGAAGGGTTGGTAAAACAGCAATATATGATACGTGAAAAGAATCGATTTAAGGAAGATGATTTTATTAAATTAGCCAGAAGAGCTATTTGTGAATGGGTCAAAAACAGTAAAAAAGTTACTCTTACTGAAGAAGAGATAAATCTTTTAGGTAATAAGCGAGCAGGAACTTTTGTATCTCTTCATAAAGATGGGGAATTAAGAGGTTGTATAGGTACAGTTCAAGCTTCTGAAAGTAATGTCGGGAAGGAAATTATTAATAACGCCATTCAAGCAGCGACTTCTGACCCTAGGTTCATGCCGGTATCGGATAAAGAATTAGAAGATTTAGATATTAAAGTCGATGTTCTTCATGAATTAGAACTTATTAAGGATATTGATGAATTAGATGTAGATAAGTATGGTGTGGTTGTTCAAAGTGGATTAAGAAGAGGTTTGCTACTGCCTAGGTTAGAGGGTGTGGATACTGTGGAAAAGCAGGTAAGTATTGCGCTGCAAAAGGCAGGAATAGAGCCAGATGAGTTTTATAAGATGTACCGTTTTGAAGTGGAGAGGCACGAAGTATAAAACTAAAATTTATTATAGTGGGTATCAATGTAGAGTCAAGCGTATAATGGATTCTATTACGCCAGCTGGAAAGACGTCCGTGTCTTAGACAGCTGGGCTCACCGTCCATGGTTCGCTACTCCATAGAACCCATTACACGCTTTCTGTATTGATAGACAGATGGTTATAGATTATTTTAGTTTATACTACGTGAGAAGAAGAGTGTAAGGAGTTCTATTGCGCTGGCTGGAAAGACGTCCATGTCTTAGACAGCCAGGTTCACCCTCCGTGGCTCACTGCTCCATAGAACGCCTTATATGCTTTCGATGTTGCTTGGCTGGCGGTTATAGCTGTTTATTTTATACATTCGTGTGGGAAATGTGCAGGGAGTTCTGTTACGCCAGCTGGAAAGACGTCCGTGTCTTAGACAGCTGGGCTAGCTGTCCATGGTTTGCTACTCCATAGAACCCATTACACGCTTTCTGTATTGATAGACAGATGGTTATAGATTATTTTAGTTTATACTACGTGATAATAAGAGTGTAGAGTTCTATTACCTTGGTTGGAAATAATTTTATTTGAAATTTAGAATCTTTCTCAATTGACAAATGTTATTGATTATATTAAAATAGGATTAAGTAGCATATGCCATATAGGGTTTTGTTGAATTTTATAAGGTTGGCTATGCTGAATTCGGAACAGATGCAGGAGGTTTGTTGAATGAGAAAGATAGCTATAGCTTTAGATGGAAATGGTATTGCGGGACATTTTGGACGTAGTGAGCGTTTTCAAATTATGTATACCCATGATAATAAAGTGCAAGGAAAAGAAGTTATTCGTAAAAAACATGAGCCAGGGCAGCTCATTCAATACTTAGCAGATAGAGGTGTTAATCTCATTATTGCAGGTGGAATGGGAGAATGTGCTCAAAAGAAGCTTACAGCTCTTGAGATGGAGTTCATTGTAGGAGCTGAAGGACATGTGGACCAAGTGATGCAAGATTACTTAAATGGTAAACTAAGATCCACAGGAGAGGTATGCAAAATGCATCTCTACGATAAAAGCCATACATGTATGTGTGACAGTAGCAAAGAGGAGTGATTTAGGTGCCTAGACCAAGAAAGCTAAGAAGAATACAGCAGATGCCTCATCATCGATTATTCATACCTGAGAATTGGCAAGGTCAAGAAGAGATGATTTTAAAATTAGAAGAATTGGAAGCTTTGCGTTTAAAAGATATGGAGAATCTAAACCAAGAAGAATGTGCGGAAAAAATGAATGTTTCTAGACAGACGTTACAACTCATTTTAGATGAAGCGCGAAAGAAAGTTACTGAGGCATTAGTGAATGGTAAAGCTATTAGGGTAGAAGGTGGAAACTATACGCTTAACATTTGTGAGTTTAAATGCAATGGTTGTGGGAAACGTTATAAACAAGCCTATGAAAAAGTTAATAAAACTTGTTCTCATTGCGGCTCTAAACACACAAAGTGCTTAGAAGAAGATACATTTTGTGATAAAGTATGTAAGGATGAAAATGAAGATTCAAAATAAAGTAAAAAACGAGCAAAGATTCGAAAGTGCAGAAAAATCTGTACTTTTTTTGTTGTTTAAGAGTTATCTTATTGAATTTTTTATGTCTTTATAGTAGTATAATAGGTAAAATTAATGGCGAATTAAACGAAGTAGGCCTAAAAGGGTGAGGGAATGATTAAGGATTACATAGAACAGAAAGGTTTAGTGGTAACAGATGGCGCCATGGGAACCTATTTTTATGAGTTAACAAATGGTAAAGATACAATGGCTGAATGGGCTAACATATATCAAGCTGATGTTATTGAGAAGATTCATAATCAATATATTAAAGCTGGTGCGAAACTTATTCGTACAAATACCTTCTCTGCTAATAGAAAAGCTTTAAAGGTTGATGATGCTCAACTAGAATCAATCATTAAAGAAGGGTACCGCATAGCAGAAAAAGCTGCTATGAACGAAGAAGTATTGATTGCAGCAGATATTGGACCCATATTAGAGGAAGAAGAAAGCTTTCAGGAACTTTATGATCAATATCAATTTATCGTAGATACTTTTATCAACACAGGTGCAAAGCTCTTCCTCTTTGAAACCTTTAGTTCAGCAAAATACTTGAAAGAGATTACTGAATATATAAAAAATAAAGTTAATGATGCGGTGATCATTACCCAATTTGCAATAGATTCAACAGGTCATACCCAACAAGGGATTGCAGCTGAAAAGCTCTTTAGAGAGGTAGTTAAAATAGATACTATTGACTATTACGGTCTTAATTGTGGTGTTGGTCCTACGCACATGCATAAGCTTGTAAAAGGTCTTGTAAAAAAAGGGTTCTCTATATCAACAGTATTACCCAATGCTGGGTATCCACGCTTAGAGAATGGTCGTATGGTTTATCCTGGTAACCCCTTATATTTTGCAGGCATGATGAAAGAAATAAGCACCTTAGGACCAGTTTTTTTAGGTGGTTGCTGCGGTACTACTCCTGAGCATATACGTATTATAACTAAGGAATTAATGTCTATTAAGCATGAAAAAGTTGTTCATGATATTGAAACGCATATAACTTCACAGCAGTTTGCTCCAAATGAAAATATGTTTATGAATCGTCTCAAGCAGGGAAAAAAAACGTTATTAGTGGAATTGGATCCGCCTTATAGTTGTGATTTGTCAAAAGTTCTTAAAGGGGCAAAGGTATTGAAAGATGCGGGAGTTCATTTGATTACCATTGCAGATTCTCCTTTAGGTCGTGCTAGAGTAGATTCTATAACAGTGGCATCCATCATCAACAGGCAGATAGGTATTGACGTTATGCCTCATGTCTGTTGTCGGGATACTAATATCATCGGGCTTAAATCTAAGTTGCTAGGGTGCCATATAGAAGGAGTACGTCAAATATTAGCTGTAACAGGCGATCCTGTACCTAGTGTTGATCGTGGTGAAATTAAAGGAGTATTTAACATTAATGCAGTAAAGTTGATGCAACTTATTACTGAATTAAACGAAGAGATCTTTAATGCAGATCCCCTTTATTACGGTGGTGCACTTAATTTAAATACAGAGAATATACAAAAACAAATGAATCGACTTCATAAAAAAGAGGACGCAGGTGCATCCTATTACTTAACACAACCTATCTATAGTGAAGAAGCAATAGCTAATTTGAAATATTTGAAAGAGAAGACTGATTTTAAGATATTAGCTGGGATCATGCCTCTTGTTAGTTTAAGAAATGCTCTATACTTAAGTAATGAGGTGCCTGGAATTGACATACCAGAAAGGTATATAGATTTATTTAACCGGGATATAACGAAAGAGGAGGCAATTGCTACAGGTCGGCAAATAGCCATAGATTTAGCGAAAGAAGTTATACCTTATGCAGATGGTTTATACTTTATTGCACCGTTTAATCGTGCTACCATGATTAGTGATATTATCAAGGAATTAAAGGAGGGCGGGTTATGTTAGAACAATTAGTTTTACTAGATGGAGCATCTGGAACCCAGATGCAAATGCGCGGGTTGCCTAAGGGTGTTTGTCCTGAAAAATGGGCTGTAGAAAATCCAGAGGTATTAATAGATATGCAGCGAGCTTACATTAATGCAGGAAGCCAAATCATATATACCTTTACTTTTGGAGGGAATTCCATAAAGTTGGCGGACTATAATCTTGAAAGTGAAGTCTATGAAATAAATAAAGAACTAGCTATCTTAGCTAAAAAGGCAGCAGGAAGCGAAGCTCTTGTAGCTGGTGATTTAGCACCAACAGGTCAATATATACGTCCAGTAGGGAAGCTAAGCTTTGAAGAGGTTGTTGATGCTTATAAAGCACAAGTTCGTGGATTATTAGACGGTGGTGTTGATCTCTTTGTTATAGAAACCATGATGGATTTACAGGAAGCCAGAGCAGCAGTTCTTGCTGTTAAAGAAAGTTGTGACCTTCCAATTATGGTGTCCATGACCTTTGAAGAGAATGGTAGAACTTTAACAGGAACTGATCCAGTATCTGCAGTTATAACACTTCAGAGTATGGGTGTTGATGTTGTTGGTTGTAATTGTTCCACAGGACCAGATGCTATGCTTGCTATTATCAATGAAATGAAACCCTATGCTAAAGTACCTCTTTTAGTAAAACCTAATGCTGGTCTACCTCAGCTTATTGATGGAAATACTGTCTTTAGCATGAAAGAAGAAGAATTTGCAGACTATACCCGAGGTTTGGTAGAAGCGGGAGCCACTTATGTTGGAGGGTGTTGTGGTACAAATCCTTCCTATATAAAAATGCTAAAAAGAAAACTTGAGCAAGTGGAACAGATTGATGAAACTAGAAAAACTGGAAGTTATCTATGTTCCAGTCGTAAGACCATAGAGATAGGATTGGATCAACCGATTACCATTGTTGGAGAGAGAATTAACCCTACAGGGAAAAAGGAGCTTCAGAAGAGTTTACGAGATGGGGAAATGACTATCGTTAAGAAGTTTGCTCTAGAGCAGAAGGAAAAAGGAGCTCATGTCTTAGATGTTAACGTTGGTATGAATGGTATTGATGAGAAGGAGACAATGGTAAAAGCTGTTGATGCCCTTAGTGTAGGAGTGGATTTACCCCTTTGTATTGATTCGTCAAATCCTGAAGTTATTGAGGCTGCTTTAAGAGTTTATCCGGGCCGAGCACTTGTTAATTCGATTTCTAATGAAAGTAAAAAAAGAGATCGCCTATTAAAGGTTGCAGCTAAATATGGAGCCATGATTTTAATATTACCTATAAGTGATAATGGACTTCCAAAAAACTTAGACGAAAAACATCAAATCATAAATGAAGTATATCAAGCAGCAACAGCATACGGTTTTACTAAGGAAGACGTGGTTGTTGATGGTTTAGTTATGACGGTTTCATCTGCACAGCAAGCAGTAGCAAGTACTCTCACTACTATTGAGTGGTGTAGCAAAGAATTTGGTGTCAATACCATTGTTGGCTTGTCTAATGTTTCCTTTGGGTTACCAGAGCGTAAGTGGGTAAATGCTAGTTTCTTAGCTATGGCAGCTGTAAAGGGGTTAAGTATGGCGATAGCCAATCCATCCAGCGAATTATTAATGTCTGTAAAAATGGCATCGGATGTACTAACTGCTAAGGATATCAATTGTAAAAAGTATGTTGAAAGATATAGTCAACAAACCAGTCGAGAAGAGAAGATAGTGAGCAACAATACAGAAGGTGATATATACGAGGCTGTTCTTAATGGGAAGGACAAAGAGATCAAAGACCTTATTCAGGCAGCCCTAGATGATGGAATTGAACCCAATAAAATCGTTAATGAGCTGATGATACCAGCCATTAATGAAGTTGGTCAGCTTTTTGATGAGCAAGTTTACTTCTTACCTCAGCTGATCATGAGTGCAGGTGCCATGAAAGAAGGTTTCAGTTTATTAGAACCTCTTTTGCTTGAACTAAATACAGAAATAAGAGTAAAGCCTAAAATTATATTAGCAACAGTTCAAGGTGATATACACGATATAGGTAAGAATATTGTTGCATTAATGTTTAAAAACCATGGGTTTGAAGTCATAGATCTAGGTAAAGATGTTAAGATAGATCATATTATTGAGGCTGTTAAGAAGCATCAACCTGAGCTATTAGGTTTATCTGCTTTAATGACAACGACTATGGTGATGATGGAAGATGTCATTAAAGCACTGCAGCAAGACTCATTAAAAGTGAAAGTAATGGTAGGAGGAGCTGTTATTACTCAGTCTTATGCTGATGAGATAGGTGCAGATGGTTACTCAAAGGATGCTAATGAGGCTATAAAAGTAGCTAAAGCACTTTTAGAAATGTGATGCAGTTTAGCTTCTAATATTTTCTATACTTATGGGATAAAATATGGTATAGTAAAATATGGTTCTAGGGTATATTGAAACAGTTATAGCTTTTAGTGAGGGACACAGTAATTGGAGGCTAACGAATGATATATTATTTAGGTAATTTACGAAGTCGGATAAGATTCCAAATCAGACCTACGCAGATTTTGGTGTTAGGGTTTTTAGTTATTATTATTTTAGGAGCTTTTTTGCTTAATCTACCTGTGGCAAGTAAAGAAGGACATAGTATTGGATTTTTAGATGCTCTATTTACGTCTACTTCAGCTGTATGTGTTACGGGGCTGGTGGTGGTCAATACCTTTGAACATTGGAGCATGTTCGGTAAGACTATCATTCTTATACTTATTCAGATTGGTGGATTAGGATTTATGACATTAACTACTGCGTTTTTTATCATCATGGGTCGTCGGATCACGTTAAAAGAGCGTTTAGTTATTCAAGAAGCATTGAATCAGTATAACTTATCTGGCATGGTAAAATTAGTTCGTAGTGTTGTGATAGGTACTTTTTTGGTGGAATCCATCGGGGCTCTTTTCCTTGCTTTCAGATTTGTTCCAGAATACGGAGTAGCAACGGGGCTTTTTTATTCCATTTTTCATTCAATATCTGCTTTTTGTAATGCAGGTTTTGATATTATAGGTAGTAGTTTAACGCCATACTATAATGATTTTCTTGTTAATATTACGGTGATGGCTTTAATTATATTAGGTGGTTTAGGTTTTACTGTTTGGATTAATATTCTTCAAAATAATAAACGACGTAGGGAACGTGGTCTAACTTTTAGGGAAAGTGTATATAAGCTATCTCTACATACGAAGTTAGTATTAGTAATCAGTATCAGTTTAATCTTAATTGGATGGGGTTTCTTTTTCATTGCAGAGTTTGGTAATCCGAGTACTCTGGGTGATATGAGCCTATATGAAAAATTAATAGCATCCTTATTTCAGTCAGTAACCACAAGGACAGCAGGATTTAATTCTATGGATTTAGCTGAAATGAACGATGCATCTAAGTTTGTGACCATTCTATTTATGTTTATTGGAGGATCGCCAGCAGGTACAGCAGGTGGTGTTAAGACAGTAACTATCGGTATTATTCTCTTAACCATTATATCAACAGTAAGAGGTAAAGAGAGAACGGAAGCGTTCAATAGGACAATACCAGAAGGCGTCATCCGTAAGGCTATTGCAGTGGTAGTTATCTCTTTAGGTGTTGTGGTCTTAGTAACAACTTTATTAAGTCTTTCTGAAAATGCAGAGTTCATGGATGTTTTCTTTGAAGCTATGTCGGCCTTTGGTACAGTAGGTTTAAGTTTAGGTTTAACATCTGAGTTGACAAGTTTTGGGAAGTTAGTGGTGATGGTAACCATGTTCATTGGACGTTTAGGACCAATAACAATGGCTTTAGCATTCACCATGAGAGGTAGAAGAGCTAATAATAATATCAAAAAGCCTGAAGAAAGAGTTATGGTAGGATAAATTCATGAGGAATAAATTGATATCTGTGTTGTAAGATGAATCTTTAGGAGGAATAGATCATGGCTAAAGTGAAGAAAAAAGAGTTTGTAGTTTTTGGGTTAGGAAAATTCGGTAAGAGTATTGCTGTAACCTTAGCTAATTACGGACATAATGTATTAGCGATAGATAAAAATGAAGATATTGTACAAGAGGTTTCTCAATTTGTTACTCATGCAGTACAAGCGGATGTAACAGATGTGGATACCCTTCAATCTTTAGGTATTGGAAACTTTGATGTAGCAGTTGTTGCTATTAGTCAAGATATGCAGTCAAGTATAATGACTACCTTATTAGTAAAAGAACTTGGTGTTGGCTACGTATTAACAAAAGCTCAAAATGAGATTCACAAAAAAGTGTTGCAAAAGATAGGTGCTGATCGTGTAGTTTTCCCAGAAAGAGAAATGGGAAATCGCATCGCTACAAGCCTAACATCAGATAATATTATGGACTTCATTGAGTTATCCAGTGAATATTCTATAGTTGAGATTGTTGCTCTTAATGAATGGATTGGAAAAAACCTACTTGAAATCGATATGCGTGCAACATATGGTATCAACGTTATGGCAATTCGAAGAGGTGAAGATATTAACATTACACCAGGGGCTAATGAAAAACTCCGTGAAGGTGATGTTTTAGTGGTAATTGGTGCTCAAAAAGACTTACAGAAAATAAGTAATCAAGCAACAAAACGATAGGGTGGACTCAATGATCACTAGCTTACAGAATAATTATATAAAGCAAGTAGCATCCCTTAAAAGTGCAAAGGGACGTAAAAAAACAGGGTTATTTATTGTCGAGGGAATAAAAGCTATTCGTGAAATTGATACCAGCTGGCAATTAGATAGTTTGATCTATACTGAAAACTGTGATGGAATGGTAAAAGAAGAGCTACAAGATTTTCATTCAAAAAGTAAGAGGATCCTTGTAGGAGATAAGGTGTTTGAATACCTAACAGATACGGTTACACCACAAGGCATATTAGCTGTTGTTCATCAAAAAGAATGGGATGTTAAAGATACGCTCAATAACCAATCGCCATTTTTAATACTCTTAGATCAATTGCAAGATCCAGGTAATTTAGGAACTATCATTCGTACTGCAGATGCAGCAGGTGCAGATGGTGTTATTTTATCGTCAAATTCTGTTGATGTCTATAATCCTAAGATTGTCAGAGCGACTATGGGGTCTTTATTTCATCTACCAGTTATTTCAAAGGTGGATATAAAGAAGACAATAGAAACATTGCAACAATATGAAATAGGTGTGTATGCAGCTCATTTAAAAGGTGCCTCCTATCCATATGAAGTTGATTTCAAAAAAGGAACTGCTATACTTATAGGTAATGAAGGTAAAGGGCTTGATAATGAAATAGCTGATCTATCTAATCAGTATATTAAATTACCTATGCCCGGATCAGCAGAGTCTTTAAATGCTGCTGTAGCAGCATCCATATTGACATATGAAGTTGTACGACAACGGCTAAAATAAAATACGAGTAAAATAACAAGGAGTCGAAAGACTCCTTTTTGAGTGCCCAAATATCAACTTTAAAAAGCTTATACTGTAAATAATGGATTTTAAAATGTATGCCAACAGCTCTAATTGTATATATATAAGAGGAGAGCTTGTTCGCTATTGAATATAAACTGAATATATGTTAGAATAGTATCTAACAAATAGTATATAAAATAATTATTAAATATATGAACCACAAGTCTAAAGAAAGAGGTGATCTTATGAAATTAAAGCTACATCGAGATTTTATTACAAGTGAGGCAGTATTAGTACCCGTGTTTAAAGGTAAATTGAAGACAGAGATACCAGAAGGAATACGTAAAGAAGTAGAATACTTGATTGAAGAACAAAAGCGCACAGAAAAGAAAGTAAGTGCATTACACCTCATGGAGGGGGCAGTCAAGCTTCTTGTTTTAGTTGACTTTGGCGAGGAAAGTAAATTAGACGTTGAAGAAGTACGCCGTCGTTCAGGAGAAGGACTTAAGCCATTAAAAGAAAAATTTATTAATAATGTAACAGTGCTATATACTGAACAAGCTACTTTAAGCAACAAGAGCTTTTATCAAGGAATCACTGAAGGGCTTATGCTAGCTTCTTATAGCTTTAACAACTATAAAAGTAAAGGTAAAGACTACACCTTAGAAGAAATTATGTATGCTTTAGTACCTGAGGTCGATATTGAAGAGCTCAGTGACCAAGCAGAGGAAAGTGATATCCTGGTTGAAGCTACCTTTATTGCTAGAGATTTAGTGAATGAACCAGCTAATAAATTATATCCTAAGACATTAGCTAAAATAGTTGAAGATTTAGGGGAAGAGCATGGTTTTGAAACTGAAATATTTAAGAAGGAAGAGATTGAAAAATTAGGTATGGAAGCTTTTCTAGAAGTAGCCAAAGGTTCTAAGCGAGGTCCTCGTTTAATTGTTATGCGTTACTACGGTGCGGGAGAAAATGAAAAGATTCTTGGACTAGTTGGAAAAGGTCTGACCTATGATGCAGGTGGATATTCTATAAAACCTACAACCGGAATGGTGAATATGAAGACAGATATGGGTGGTTCTGCAGCAGTAATAGGTGCAATGGTTGCCATTACGAAAGCCAAACTTCCTGTTAATGTGGTAGCAATCGTAGCTGCTTGTGAAAATATGATATCAGGAAAAGCCTATAAACCAGGCGATATTATTGGTAGTATGGGTGGTAAGACCATCCTTGTTGAAAATACGGATGCAGAAGGAAGATTGACCCTAATAGATGCGGTTCATTATGCAAAAGAAATAGAAAATGTAAATGAAATCGTTGATATAGCAACATTAACAGGGTCACAAGCAATAAGCTTAGGTACAGAACGGGCAGGAGTCATAAGTAACAATGATCATTTCTATGGACGTGTTGATCAAGCTTCAAAAAAATCTGGTGAAAAGATCTGGAGATTGCCACATGATGAAGCTTATAAAAAACAATTAGATTCACCAATAGCTGACTTACGTAATATTGGTGGTAGAGAAGCAGGTACGATTACTGCAGGCTTATTCATTGGAGCGTTTGTTGGAGATACACCATGGGCTCATATTGATATTGCAGCACCATCAGCTGTAGAGAAAGCTAAGCACTATTATACAAAAGGGGCAACAGGTTTTGGTGCAAGAATGCTATACGAAGTAGCTAAATTAGGCTAATTAAATAAAGCAAACTAAAAGAGTTAATGGAAATTTCCATTAACTCCTTTTTTATAGTGTAAGAAAGTACTGTGTGTTGCTCGCAAGGTACCGTACTTTCCTAGTTCAGTTTTAACGTGGCATTAGCCATTTTTATACTAGCTGCTATAGTTTACTTATAAGCATTGTATTTCATATCTACTTCTTCTCGTGTAACAGTATTTAAACCATTAATATTGCTTTCATGTGCCATTTTGAAATATTCTGCTGCTTGTTCATAGTCACCTTGTTCTTCATAAATGAGACCAAGAAAGTACTTACTATCAGCCATTGTACTTTTATACTTTAGACCCTTTTTAAAGTACTTAATAGCTTTATCTAAATCACCCATCTGGTAGTGAATTTGACCCATATTATCATAGGCAGGACCGTGTTCACGATTCTTTTTCAAAGCTTGCTTGGTGTGTTCCAAGGATGTATCAAAATCATCATTTAAAAAATACATAAATCCTAATGTTGTATAGAAGTCTTCATTAAAAACTTCATACTTTTCATGCATGTCTTCTAGTATTTCGATAGACTTATCGATGTCTCCTAATTTCCAATAACATGTTGCTAAGTTCATCTCAGTATATTTAATAAAAATAGGCTTAGTTGATTTAAGTTCTAAGTTACGCTGAAATAGGGGTAATGCCTTTTTGGGTTGATTACCTCTAAGAAGTTCTAAACCATAAGCAGTTAATGCATAATTACTTTTTGTTCCCATTTTAATGGCTTTTTCATAATATTTATTAGCAAGTTCTTGCTTGTGAAATAAGATCTGTATAAAATAACCCATATTACCTATAGAGGTTGGTAGAAAAATAAGAAAGAATAATATAAAATAAGCTAAATAGGCTAGTATAAATTCATACCAGGGTCGTGATAAACTCATTAGTCCAATAAAAATAGCAAATATGAATATAGCATGTATCATTTTACTGCTAGGTTTTTTAAAATTCATGCAGATACCTCCACTGATTTAGTATAAAAAAGTTCTATTACACATTGTACCACAAAAGATCAGATAGAAGCAATACGGTCAGTTAATTCCTAGTAAATTACTAGGAATTGCGGTTTTTTTAACAAAGTAAGAGTGATTACAATGACAAAATATAGAAATTAATGACAAAATATAGTGGGTTTATGAACTGTTTAAGGTACTTGAAGGATATCGTGTAGATAAGCTCAGGTATACGAAAAAGTCTCGGTGTAAAACCAAAGGTTTTGTATAAATTCAATAAAATGTAATTAATTTTGAAAACGATTATTAATTAAAATGAATAAAAGATAATGGTTATTGATTATGGATAAAAGTTTATATTTTCCTATTAAAATAGTAATTTTTGTTGTTTACATATAGAATGTTGTTTGCTATAATGTGTATAGTGAAAAATGCTAATGACAAGGAATGGGATTTTTTTTATAAGTTGTTGTTAAAAATTTCACTGAATCTGAAAAATTTATGATGAAAGTATGATTGTATGAAATGTTACTATGATTTTCATATTCATACGGCACTATCACCATGTGGTCATGTGGATATGTCTCCAAATAATATTGTTAATATGGCGAAGATATGTGATCTTAATGCTATAGCAATTACTGACCATAATAGCTGTGAAAACGTTAAAGTTGTTATGGAATTAGCTAATGAACAAGATATCATTGTGGTTCCGGCTATGGAAATAGAGACAAGAGAAGAAATTCATATGGTGTGTTTTTTTTCAGAGATAACTGATGTATACAATGTGCAGGAAATTGTCTATAGCGCATTGCCAAACATTAAAAATAGAACGAATATTTTTGGTGATCAACTGATATTCGATGAAAATGATTCGGTGGTGGGTGAGAACGACAGGTTTTTATCTACTGCTGCTAATCTTTCTATAGATGAGTTATTTAACATATGCGATAAATTGGGTGGGGTTGCGGTTCCAGCCCATATTGATCGTCCAAGTTATAGTATACTTTCAAATTTAGGATTAATACCTGACCAATTGCCTGTAACAACTGTAGAAGTTTCTAAATACGTTGATGATTTTGACAAATATCAAGAAGAGTACAAATCTTTTAATATGATTCAATCTTCGGACGCTCATGATTTAGAGGCTTTGATTTTTCAACATCGTTTCATTGAAGTAGAAGAACTCAGTGTTCAAGGTATTATTCATTATTTGAGAAGTAAAAGAGATATTAAGTAGGTAAGACGCGCTTTATGCGCTCCACATATATTATTTAAATATTTATATTCTAAGTGGTTGAATTCAACCAATAAGGAATTTGTAAAACAAATTTCTAGATTATTAGGAAATTTTCAAGGAGGGACAGACATGGCAGAGTGCACAGGGTTGTCAAAAGAAATGTATGAAGAACTTGAGCAGTATATTAACTCTATGCCTAGTACAAAAGGTGAGTTAATTCGTGTTCTTCACAAAGCTCAAGATATCTTTGGTTACTTACCAAAAGAGGTACAAATCTTCGTAGCTAGAAAATTAGGGTTACCAGTGTCAAAAGTATTTGGTGTAGTGTCATTCTACTCATTCTTCTCAATGACTCCAAAAGGTAAATATAGCATTGCTGTATGTATGGGAACAGCTTGTTATGTTCGTGGTGCTGAGAAAGTACTTGATGAGTTCAAAAAACAAATTGGTATCGAAACTGGTGAAACATCAGAAGATGGTCAATTCTCTATTGACGCTTTACGTTGCGTTGGTGCTTGTGGGTTAGCGCCTGTAGTAATGATTGGCGAAAAGGTATACGGTAGAGTAACACCTGACATGGTTTCAGATATTATCGCAGAGTGCGAATAATTCTTAGGAGGGTAAATCATGGCAAAAATTAAATCTTTAGATGAATTATTAAAAATTAAAGAATCTGCACAATCAAAAGTAGATTTAAGAGTAAAAGGTGAAAACATTGATGATTTAGTTCAAATTAAAGTTGCAATGGCTACTTGTGGTATTGCATCTGGCGCGAGAGAAATCATGAATTTTTTAATCGAGGAAGCAGGAAAACAAGGCTTAGATAACGTAGTTGTAACACAAACAGGTTGTATGGGATACTGCTATGCAGAACCAACAATTGAAGTAACTTTACCTGGTAAAGAAGCTGTAGTTTATGGCAATGTAACTCAAGAAGTTGCAAAAGATGTTATCGAAAAAACAATCAAAAATGGTGAGTTAATCGACGGAATTATCCCTAAAACTCATAAAACTATTGATGAATAAATAAGATTGGAGGCCAGAAAAGATGTCCAACTATAAGATGCACGTATTGGTCTGTGGCGGTACAGGTTGTTTATCAGCAGATGCAGCTCAAATAGTAGATAACTTAAGAGATGAAGTTAAAGCTGCTGGTATGGACGGAGATGTTCAGGTTCTTAAAACAGGTTGCTTCGGTTTCTGTGAAAAAGGACCTATCGTTAAAATGTTACCAGATAATACTTTCTATGTACAAGTTAAGCCAGAGGATGCTAAAGAACTTGTTGCTGAACATATTGTAAAAGGTAGAAAAGTAGAGAGATTATTATTCGAAGATCCAGAAACAAGTGAAAGAGTTTCTGACTCTAAAAATATGGATTTCTATAAAAAACAAATGCGTATCGCATTAAGAAACTGTGGTTTCATTGATCCTGATAACATTGAAGAGTACATAGCAAGAGATGGTTATCAAGCAATTGGTAAGGCGTTAACTGAAATGACTCCTCAACAAGTTATCGATGTTATGAAAGAATCAGGTTTACGTGGCCGTGGAGGCGGTGGTTTCCCAACTGGTCTTAAGTGGGAATTCGCTATGAAAAACGAAGCGGACCAAAAATATGTTATTTGTAATGCTGATGAAGGGGACCCAGGTGCATTCATGGACCGTTCTATCTTAGAAGGTGACCCTCATTCAGTTGTAGAAGCAATGGCTATCTGCGGTTATGCTATTGGAGCATCTAAAGGTCGCGTATATATTCGTGCTGAGTATCCATTAGCAATCAAACGTTTAGAGAAAGCTATTGATGATGCAAGAGAATATGGTTTATTAGGTACTGACATTTTAGGTACTGGTTTTGAATTTGATATTGAATTAACTTACGGTGCTGGTGCATTCGTATGTGGTGAAGAGACAGCTCTTATCCACTCTATGGAAGGTGAGCGTGGTGAGCCAACTACAAAACCTCCATTCCCAGCTGAATCAGGTTACTGGGGTAAACCAACTAACGTTAATAACGTAGAAACATTTGCTAACGTACCTGTTATCTTATTAAAAGGTGCAGAGTGGTATGGCAAAATTGGTACAGAAAGATCTAAAGGAACAAAAGTGTTCGCTTTAGCTGGTAAAATCAACAACGTTGGTCTTATCGAAGTACCAATGGGAACAACTTTAAGAGAAGTTATCTATGATATCGGTGGCGGTATTAAAGATGGCAAGAAATTTAAGTCTGTTCAAACTGGTGGACCTTCAGGTGGTTGTTTAACAGAAAAAGACTTAGACACTCCTATCGATTTCGATAACCTTATCGCTAAAGGATCTATGATGGGTTCTGGTGGTATGATCGTTATGGATGAAGATGACTGTATGCCTGCAGTAGCTAAATTCTATTTAGAGTTTACTGAAGAAGAATCTTGTGGTAAATGTACACCTTGTCGTGTAGGTACAAAACGTTTATCTGAGTTACTTCAATTAATTACTGAAGGTAAAGGTACAATGGCTCATCTTGATGAGATGAAACGCTTAAGTCGTGTTATCAAAGATTCAGCATTATGTGGTTTAGGTCAAACTGCTCCTAACCCTGTACTATCTACGATGGAAGCTTTCTGGGATGAATATGAAGCTCATGTTAATGATAAGAAATGTCCAGCAGGACAATGTTCATCATTATTACAATACTTCATCCTTGAAGATAAATGTATCGGATGTACAAAGTGTGCTAGAGTTTGTCCTACAAACTGTATTTCCGGTGAAGTTAAAAAATTACATGTTATTGATCAAGAGAAATGTATCAAATGTGGTGCATGTATGGATAACTGTAAATTCAAAGCTATTATCAAGAGATAACGTCCGTTTAATATAAAACACTAAATTTTATGTAAAAGGAGTGTAGGCTAAAATGTCAGAGGTAAAAATCATAATCGATGGCAAAGAAGTTCAAGTGCCTGCTGGTAGTACTGTATTAGAGGCTGCCCGCAAAATTGATATAGATATACCTACTTTGTGTCACTTAGATTTACATGACATTAAGATGGTAAATAAAGCTGCTTCTTGCCGTATCTGCGTTGTTGAAGTAGAAGGCAGAAGAAACTTAGCACCTGCTTGTGCTACTCCAGTAGTACCAGGTATGGTAGTTAAAACAAACACTATCCGTGTTTTAGAAGCAAGAAAGACAGTATTAGAATTATTATTATCAGACCATCCAAAAGATTGTTTAGTATGTGCTAAATCAGGTAACTGTGATTTACAAGACTTAGCAATCAGATTTGGAGTTAGAGATGTAAGAATCACTGGTAAAGCTCAATCTGAATATGTGAAAGATTTATCACCATCTATCATTCGTGATATGGATAAATGTATCATGTGTAGAAGATGTGAGACAATGTGTAATGAAGTTCAAACAGTTGGTGTATTATCAGGTATCAATAGAGGATTCGATGCTGTTGTTTCTACTTCATTCGAAGTGCCATTAGAAGATTCTACATGTACTTACTGTGGACAGTGTGTACAAGTTTGTCCAGTAGGTGCGTTAACAGAAAAAGATCACAGCTGGGAAGTTGTTGAAGCTCTAGCTGATCCAGATAAAGTAGTTGTTGTTCAAACAGCTCCTGCAGTTCGTGTTGCTCTTGGTGAAGAGTTTGGTTACGAAGCAGGTACAATCGTTACAGGCCAAATGGCTGCTGCACTTAGAAAAATGGGTTTTGATTATGTATTTGATACAGATTTCGCAGCTGACTTAACAATCATGGAAGAAGCTACTGAGTTAGTAGATCGTTTAACTCGTCACTTAAATGGTGAAGATGTACCACTTCCATTATTAACATCTTGTTGTCCAGCATGGGTTAACTTTATCGAAACTCAATTTCCTGAGTTATTAGATATCCCATCAAGTGCTCGTTCACCACAACAAATGTTTGGTGCTATTGCTAAATCATATTTCGCAGAAAAAATTGGCGTACCTCGTGAGAAGATGGTAGTAGTGTCCATTATGCCTTGTCTTGCTAAGAAGTATGAAGCAACAAGAGATGAATTCTCTGTGAATGGAAACCCTGATGTAGATTACTCACTTTCAACAAGAGAATTAGCTAGTTTAATCAAAAGAGCAAACTTTGATTTAGCTGACTTAGCTGAAGAAGATTTTGATAATCCATTAGGTGAATCTACTGGTGCTGGTGTTATCTTCGGTAAAACAGGTGGTGTTATCGAAGCTGCTACACGTACAGCATATGAGTGGGTAACTGGTGAGAAACTTGAAAAAGTTGAATTCCATCAATTAAGAGATGCAACTGCTGAGCAAGGTATCCGTGTTGCAGAAGTAGCTTTTGGTGAGCTAGTGCTTAATATTGGTATCGCTTCAGGTCTTGGTAATACAAGAATGCTTCTTGAAGAAGTAAAGAATGGTAATCCAAGAAACTTACATGCTATTGAAATCATGGCATGTCCTGGTGGATGTATCAATGGTGGTGGCCAACCATATCATCATGGTAAAATTGAAGTAATTAAGAAGCGTACTCAAGGTTTATTAAAAGAAGATGAAGGAAAAGCTATTCGTAAGTCTCATGAGAACCCTGATATCGTCAAATTATACGAAGAGTATCTTACTAAGCCAGGTAGTGAAAAAGCGCATCACTTATTACACACTCACTACAACAAGAAAGAGCGCGTATAATTACTAAATCAATAGAAAATAAAATGATATGAATAAATAGAAAGCTCTCTATGCGATATAGAGAGCTTTTTGTTATAGTGTCGAAAGTTCGCATTTTGCTGGCAAAGAATCATACTTTCATTCATATACTTAAAAAGTGACGCTAGTCACTTTTCTTATGCGTTACTATTAAAGTTATGATATTTCTAGTTAGTTATTTCGAGGATCAATAGATTAATTATTAAATAAGAGGTAATAGTTAGCTATCCTTGTCCATCAATAAACTGCTGTCTAAAACTTTTAGGTGTATAACCATAGGTCTTTTTGAAAACTTGTATAAAGTAGGAGGAAGTACGATAACCAACAGCATGAGCAATTTGGTCTACGGTCATGTGATCATTCATCAGCAGTTCCTTAGCTTTTTTCATTCGTAATTCTGTTAAATAAGTTGAATAGTTAATGCCCGTTTCTTCTTTAAACAGTTTACTAAGATAACGAGGAGTAATCTTTTCCTGTTCTGCAATCATATCTAAACCTATATCTTCTCCTAAATGTTCTTCCATATAATGTTGAACTCGTTTAACCAAATCCGCATTTTTTGATTGATCCTTTTCATCAATAAATCCAAAGAGCTCAGTGATGTATGCTATAATCCATCTTTTGAATGCATAGATATCTGATATTTCACTAAAGGAAGTATATATCTGATGATGATTATAGTTTTGATTCAATCGATACTTCATTTCGTTTGTATAAGTCGATAATTTTCGTAATAGATCTAATAATACTCTGTTGCAATAATCAACTGAGAGTTCTTTCTCTATCAATTGATCCATGAGTTGATCGAAAAAGTTAACAATTCCATTAAGGTCTCTGCTGTACAATAATTCAGAGAAAGTTGCTAGATACTGACTGTCTAAATGTAGATTACTATTTTCTCTTATGGAAAGCATACTCCAGTCTAAAACATGCTCTTCTGGCAAGAAATAATGATAGCCCAATAGTTTATTAGCATGTTTATAAGAAGTATGGAGATCGAGAATATGATTAACTATAGAACCAAAGGCTATAGTAGAATTCATCAGCACATTATTCTGTATAAGTTTTAGTACTTCTGTAGAGATTACGTTGAGTATCCCATAATCACTTTCATGGATACCTATTATTATACCAATTTGTGAATCCGATAGTTCGGCACTTAAGGCTAGATATTCTGAATCATTAATATTTTCCACGGCATTAATAATGGCATATTTAATTAACTGTTTTTGATCCTGTTCAAGTTTTGACCAAGTCGCATTATTGCTTAGGTCAACAAGAATACAGGCATAATGATTATAATTGAAAGATATATTGAAGAGTTTTAAACGTTCTTCCAACTCTTGTTCACTGATTATTATATGATTTAAGAGATCTAGCACCAATGTGTGCTTAATAATGGGTTGATTTTCTTCAAGACACTCATTTAGTTCATGGACACGCCCCTTGAGATTATTCATTACATTGGTAATTAAGTCATACTCACTATGCTTATCAACTAAATCTATCTCCGTGCTTTTCTTTATGGTATTCGTTAGTTTCCGTAAAGGTGAATAAAGTCTAAAACTAAATGTTATAGCAAAAATAATACCTAAAAGTAAGCAAATACTACCTAATATAAGGATCATTAATTCTATATGTCGTGATTTATTATAGAAACTGGATAGAGGCATGGCATTAATTAATTTAAAGTCTGTATAGGGGATAGGTGTTAAAGCTACTAGGTTACTTTTATTCCCAAGCTTAATAGTACGACTGATATAGCTGCCTGATTCTAAATCAATTGTTAAGTCATCTAAATTGAAAAGAGATGAATAGAGATTGCTTTTATCAACAGCACTTATAACCTGCCCTTTATTATTTATCACATAGGTGCTTGAATAATCAGCTGGTAGGGAGTCTATTAAAATCTTAGCTATAGCTTCTTCTTTGATGTCGATAGCGATAAAACACTTGGCATTATTGCCTGTAGAAGTAAAGGGGAATGTACGGGTGTAAGTCAGTAGATGTGTTTGATCTCTACCTACAGCTTCAGTTTTATTAGCATAGACGACCCTTGTAGGTAACCAACTTGATACATCATTAGATTGCTGGATGTCCTTTAGCCAATCTAAACCATTAAATATCTTTTGATTGATAGGTGTATTCTCTTTAATCCCGATAGATGATGATATCAACAGTTCTTTATCAACATAATAGATATGTATAGCATCTATGAGGTCAGAGTGAACAACGGTAAGCCTTTGGAATTCGTCATATAAAGTATTTACTTTATAGTTATTTCCCTTAATAGGATGAGAGATAAAATAGTCAAAGGGCACACTATTAACAGGTTCATTAACTAATTGCAAAAAAATTCTCTGGGTTTCTTCAATTATTTCTTCATAAATAATATTGGATGTGTATTGCAACATTTTTTCATGTACAAGCTCTAACTCGTCTTTATAATTTTTAGAAAAATAGTAGTAAGTTGTAGCTGTCAAAATAATGGTCAGCATAAAAGCTAATAATGAAAATGAAAATATAAATTTATAGTATATAGAAGAAAATCGCTTTTTTATTGTCATATTCAATCAAACCTTCTGTTATGAATTTATGTACTTATACTAATAAGTATAAAACAAAGAATGATATAAGGAAATATAAGTTTTAGGAAATAGTATTATTATAGTCATATTTATGACTCTCATCCCTATAAAACAGGTAAATGCTATGACTTCTGATAATAAGTATTGGGGATTTCTAAATTACGATATGTTAACTGATATTTGAGATTGAAAGGAAGATGAAAATAATTTATGCTTCTGGTAGGCGCCAAATTTCAGAAGGAGGATAGATATGCAGGTAGTAAACACGAAAAAGAAATTACCAGAGAATACCTTATTAACAAAAATAAATTATTTCTTTAGAGAGTATTGGAAAAATAGATATCTTCTATTACTGCTTCTACCAGGTATTATATTCTTTATTGTTTTTAAATACATTCCTATGTACGGTCTGCAAATCGCATTTAAAGATTATAAATTTTTATTAGGTATCCATGAAAGTCCTTGGATTGGTCTGGATACATTTAGAAAGATGTTTGCCATGGAAAGTTTTTGGCAAGTATTCAGGAATACTTTAGTAATCAGTTTTTATCAATTAGTCATTGGGTTTCCTGCTCCAATCATTTTCGCACTCTTATTAAATGAAGTAAGAAAAATGAAGTTCAAAAAGGTAGTGCAAACCATTAGTTATTTACCCCACTTTGTTTCATGGGTTGTTTTAGGTGGTTTGTTTATGCAATTTTTATCACCATCCATTGGACCTATTAATATTTTAATAAAGGCTTTAGGCGGTCAACCTATTTACTTTTTAGCAGATACTGATTGGTTTAGAACTGTTTTAGTATCAACAGAAGTATGGAAGGGGCTAGGGTGGAACTCCATTATCTACCTTGCAGCTCTTAGTGGTATAGATCCAGCTCTTTATGAGGCTGCTAAGATTGATGGTGCAGGTAGGTTTAAGCAAGTTATCCATGTCACGATACCATCATTAATTCCTATTATAACAATCATGATCATTTTCGCAACTGGTAAAGTGGTCAATGATAATTTTGATCAAGTATTTAACTTATATAACCCAGCTGTTTATTCCGTAGGAGACGTATTAAGTACATATACCTATAGAAGAGGGGTTGTCAACATGGAATACAGCTTTGCCACTGCAGTAGGGTTATTTAAGAACGTTATTTCCTTTGGTTTAGTAGTTGGTACCAATTATATTGCAAGAAGAATTAATGATTATGGATTATGGTAGGAATGAGGTGATGAAATGGCTGGCAATAAAATAAAAACGTCTTTTAGTGAAAAAATATTTGATTCTACAAATACCTTATTTATGATTATTTTTTGTATGACTACATTATATCCTTTTGTATATCTTTTATCGATGTCATTGGCTAGTGCCAATGTTCCATTAACTCAGTTATACTTAATACCACCTGAAATTAGTTTTGAAAGTTATAAAAGGGTGTTTAGTTCTAATTACATTGCATCAGGATTCTTAGTAACCATTTATAAGACAATTTTAGGGACGCTACTAAGTGTGTTATTTACATTCACTTTGGCTTATCCTCTATCAAGAAAGTATTTTCCTAATCGTGGTTTTTGGACAGCACTTGTTGTATTCACCATGTTCTTTAGTGGTGGTTTGATTCCTAACTATTTGTTAGTAAGGAATCTTGGTTTAATGAATTCAATTAATGCTCTTGTACTACCCAACTTAGTTAATGCTTTCTATATGACTATTGTTAGAAATTATATGATGTCTTTACCGGATAGTCTTGAAGAGTCTGCAAAAATCGATGGTGCTAACGATATTCGAATACTTGTTAGTATTATACTTCCTATATGTAAGCCTATCATTGCGACTATAGCTTTATGGATTGCTGTATGGCATTGGAATGAATGGTTCCAATGTTTACTCTATATCACGGATCCAAGTAAGCAAGTACTACAGGTTATCATGAGAAGAGTTGTTATGGAAGGTACGCAACAAGTTATGGATTTATCTGGACAGAGTGAGGTTGAAGCTGCTGCTGTAACTACTGAAGGAGTAAAGGCAGCTACCATTATGGTAACCACTATTCCGATACTTATTGTCTACCCATTTATACAAAAGTATTTTGTTAAAGGTATTATGGTGGGTTCATTAAAGGGATAAGTTCCAACCATTATAGGTTGAGCTCATAAAACACCTCATGTTAAAATTAATGTAGAAACGTGGGGGATTATCAAGATTTTAAAGGGAGGGTTTTGAATGAAAAAAGTAATAAGTTTAATTCTTGCCATGATCATGGTTATGTCTTTGTTTGCTGGATGTAGCTCAGATGATCAGAGTACAGAAAAAACGGATTCAACAACTAAAGTTGAAGGTTCAGAGGCTAAAGATAAAGATGGTGATGTGAAAGAGGAAAAGCGATACGAGATTTCTTGGACAGCATACCAAAAGGCACCAACTGATCCAGATGGGGAAATGCTTAAGTACTTTGAAGACATGTTTAACGTAGATATCGATGTTTGGAATTTAGAACACAACAAGTATGAAGAGATGTTAAATGTACGTCTTGCAGCAGGTGAGGTACCTGACCTTTTCAGAGTTAGAAAACCTGATCAATTATTAGGTTATGTGAATCAAGGTGTTCTTGCAGAAATTCCTGAAGATACACTTAATCAATACGCACCAAATATTGTACAAGTGACAGAGGAAAATGCACCAGGATTCTTAGATTTCGGTAAAGTTGATGGAAAGCTTTATGGTATTGCATCAGTTAACCCAACCAATATCTTTAGATTACCAATCATCTATCGTAAAGATTGGATGGAAGCAGTAGGAGTGGATAAAGTCCCTGAGACATTAGAAGAGTTCGAAGATTTAATGTATAAGTTTGCTAAGGAAGATCCAGATGGTAATGGTATCAATGATACTTATGGTCTTTCTCAAGATGGTATGATTGCAATATTTGGAGCATTTGGTGGGGTACCACATAAGGATTATTGGATTGAACAAGATGGTAAAGCTGTTTATACAGGTACAATGCCAGAAATGAAAGAAGCCGTTGCGTTACTTAACAAGTGGTATGAAGATGGGGTTTTAGATCCAGAGTTTATTACTGGTGAAAATACTGGTGGTTACTGGGCTATATCACATTCATTTGTTAATGGAAGAATTGGAATGACTAATAAAGGAAACTTTTATCACTGGACACCAGAAGGTGCTTTCTCAATGGTAGATGCTGAAGGGAATGAAGTACCTACTGAAGCAGGCGCTGTTTATAAAGAATTAATGCTTGTTCAACCTGATGCAGAGATTGTATTCGGTCAACCACCAGTTGGACCTACTGGTATCAGTGGAACAAGACAGTACAATCGTCTTATGAACTTCTATGGTATTGGTGTCTATGCAGCTCAAGAAGAAGGTAAGATGGAGAAAATCTTAGAGATTCTTGATTATGTAAGTGCAAATCCTGATATTGAGGTAAGAACAACTGCTACAAAAGGTATTAGAGGAAAGCATTGGGAGTGGGTAAATAAAGATAAAGGTGAAGCAGTTACATTAGATGAATACAAAGATACAGACTATAGCTATGAGATTGGTGCTAATCTAAACATGACAGTTCCTTTTAAACCAATTAATACTCAAGCTGAATGGGCTTATGAAGAAGGGTTCCATTTAAATGGTATTGAGTCTGTTATTCAAGTAGCTACACCTAAGATGAATGAATACAGTGCAGAACTTAAGAAAATTAGAGAAGAAGCTTACATTAGTATGATTGCTGGTGATAAACCACTTAGTTATTTTGAAGAGTTCGTAGAAAAATACAATGCAGCTGGTGGTACTGAAGTAGAAGAAGAAGTTAATGAATGGTACACTGCTAATAAAAAATAGAGATTATTTTATGGAGAGGATGACTCATGTCATCCTCTCTCAGTAAATAAAACAGTAAATAGATTTACATTAAGATTACTAAAAAACATTCAATATAAATAGAGAGGTATTAAAAAATGCAAAGCTATTATGAGAGAATATTAAGAGACAGCGAAAAACGAGTTGAGTATTTATTATATAGTCAGATACTTGATACCGATAGTCAAGACTATGGAGCTGTAGTTATCAGTAACAGATATGTTGAACCCAAAAGTACATTAAATGCTGTAGCGGAGGGAATAGCTTTATACCTTAATGAAAAAAGTCAATATTATCATCAATTAAAGTTAGAAGAGAGTATCAAACGAGGGTTAAATTATGCAAGAAGAATGCAAAGAGAAAACGGTCTCTTTGACTTAATCGACTGTAATTTTTATTCTGCTCCTGACACTGCTTTCTGCATCAAAGGTCTGATTCCTGTGTACCGATTATTGGTAAAGGCTAATGCATTGCAAGAGGTAAGAGAACTTCTATATCAAATCATTGTAGATGGAGCTAAAGGCATGTTAGAAGGTGGTTTTCATACACCTAATCACAGATGGGCTATCGCATCTATGTTGCTAACTGTCTACAATATGACTGGTGAAGATTCATTCAAGATAGAGGCAAAGAAATACCTCAATGAAGGAATTGACTGTAATGCTTATGGAGAATATGCTGAGCGGTCAAGTGGTGGCTATAACGTTATTAATAATGGAGCCTTGATAACCATTAGCGAGGAGCTTAATGATCCACAGTATTTAGAATATGTAAAAAGAAATTTGCAGATGATGTTAGCCTACATCGAGCCCGATGGCAGCGTATTTACGAATAATTCAACAAGGCAAGATAAAGGGCGAGTTGTCTATCCAAGTAATTACTTTTACCACTATTTGTATATGGGTAGTAAGCTAGGAATAGGAGAGTTTTTAAAGATGGCGGCCTTTATCTTTAAAGGGATTCTAGATAGAGGAGATATGGCACCTAGCTGTCTAAGTTATCTCATGCTTAACGAAGACTTGCGCCATGTAGAGTTGGGAGAAAAAGAAGAGTTAGCATCTTATCGTCGCTACTTTGATGAATCAGGTGTTGTAAGAGTGAGAAATAAAGATACAAGTTATAGCCTAGTTGCTGATTCTAATGATTTTCTATTTTTTCAACAAGGCAATATCCGTGTGGCTTTTAAGCTTTCTGCTTCTTATTTTGCAACAAGAGCTTTTAAGGCAATGGAGTTAAAGGACACGGGTGATGGTTTCAAAATGAACTATTCATCCAATGGGTGGTACTATAGACCATTCGACGAAGCGCCTCCAACAACTGATTGGTGGCAGATGGATCATGACAAAAGAGAATTAATAAGAAGTAAGGATTTAAACATTCAAATAGATGTAAAAGAGGTAGCAGGTGGAATTGATTTAGTCATTAAAGCTGATGGTTGTGATCGTCTACCTTATAGTTTGGAAATGGCTGTCATCAATGGTGATACAGTAGAAAATAATGGATTTGCTTGTCAAGCCAAGAGTGAGCAATATGTTATTGCCAAGAGTGGGGATGTATTGATTAAGAATGGTATTCAGAGTATTTCCATCGGACCAGCCTTTGGTGCTCATCAATTTGTTGAAGGAAAGAACGATGCAGCACTGAGGGATAGAAATGCTTTTTATCTGTATTTCACTGATTTTACTGAAAGCGAAAGAATTATTCATATTAGAGGATTCAAAGGATTGAAAGTTGGTATTTGAAATGCGTAAATTCAATGACTTAAGTTTTTCGACATCATGGAACTGGAGAAATGCATGGCATAAGAATTATACAGGTAGAGATGTTTTAGAGGAGATTATTGGCTTAGGTTTTAATAAAGCCGAGCTTAATTATAAAATTACAAAAGAAATATTAAAGTCCATGTATCCAATAATAGAATCAGGTGAGGTAGAAGTAACCAGTTTACATAATGTCTTTCCTTATACCCAAGACCAACGTTTAGATACAGACTCCATTTTCTTTGCTTATGATGATGAAGAGTTGAGAAGTAAGGCAGTTCATGCCACCATCAATACCATAGATCATGCCCATCAATTAGGTGCTAAAGCTGTGGTTACGCATATTGCAACAACACCAAGAGAATTGATGGTGTACGATAGGCAATTAAAAGAGCTGTATAGACAAGGAAAAAGAAAATCTGAAGATTATCATGTTTTATTTAAAGAGATGGTACTTACTCGTGATAAGACCATGAATCAGAACATGAAGTCTATTATATATTGTATGGAGTTATTATTAAATCATATAGAAAAAAAGAATTATAAGATTATCTTAGGTATAGAAAACCGAGCGATGTGTTATCAAATTCCCTCATATAATGAAGCTAAGTATATTATCGACCATTTGAATTCCGATCGTTTAGGGTTTTGGTTAGATACAGGACATAGTGTCATGATGGAGAATTTGGGCTTGCATAATAGAGATGAGCTCTACCAGCTTCAAGATAAAATAGTAGGTGTCCATATCCATGATGCAATAGGTGTCAATGATCATTTTGCACCCTACATGAAGAGTGATTGCATAGATGAATTTCTACCTATTATAAAAAATGTGGAACTGAAAGTATTAGAATTAGGCTGCAAGAATAGTAAAGAAGACATCATCAAAGGAACCAGTATCCTTTATGATAAATTAATGAGGTGATGGAAGTGGACAAGAGTCATGTATTGAAAACGGCAGAAAAAGTTATCAACCGATTAATAAGTCCTGTGTCAGATGATAATGATCATATGGACATTAACTTATGGGAATGGCCCCAAGGTGTAGCCATGTATGGGTTATATAAGTTTTATACCTATACAGGAGAAAATAAATACTTGCAATATATGATCAATTGGTATGATGAGCAAATAGAAAAAGGACTACCCATCCGTAACATAAATACAACAGCCCCATTATTAACATTAGCTCATATCTATGAAATAACAGGCGAAGAGAAATACCTGGAGATATGCAAGAATTGGGCACACTGGGTATACAATGACTTACCTCGTACTGAGGAAGGTGGATTTCAGCATGTCACGACTCATTTAGAAAATAAAGAACAGTTATGGGCGGATACCTTATTTATGACGGTACTTTTCTTAGGCAAGATGGGGAAGTTGCTTGATAATAAGGATTATATTGAAGAAGCCATTCACCAAGCTCTTATTCATATTAAATACATGTATGATAAAAAAACAAGTTTATGGTATCATGGGTGGAGTTTTGATGGACGTCATAATTTTGGTGAAGTTTTCTGGGCACGAGGAAATTGTTGGTTCACAGCTGGAGCTGTTGAACTCATTGATATTTTAGAGTTAGAAGGTGCTAATAAAGATTATATTCTCAATACCTTGAGGGCACAGATTAAAGAGTTGGATCGTCACCAAGATGAAAGTGGGTTATGGCATACGATTATAAATGACCCAACGACCTACTTAGAAGCCTCTGCAACAGCTGGGTTCAGTTATGGTATTTTAAGAGCGCTACAATTAGGCTATATTGATAACCGATATAATGAGATAGTAAACAGGGCTTTAAAGGGACTATTGGATTGTGTGGATGAAGACGGCATCGTCAATCAGGTGTCTTATGGAACAGCTATAGGGATGAATGACCAACATTATAAAGAAATAGAGATTTGTCCAACAGCCTATGGACAAGGTTTGCTCTTTTTATTTCTTGTAGAAGTAGTTAATTCACTCAAAGGAGAATAGTGATGGTTACACAATATGCGCCCATTACGTTAATACCAGACTTCAATACTCATAATAATTGAAAGGAAATGTGAAGACCCTGTACATATAGAAAAGTATGAGGGTCTTTTCATAATACTGAGGTATATTTGGTAAAAATCTGCGGATGTTAGGAAAACTTAGATTCAGGTACATGAGAAAGTTGTTTATATCTATAATGGAAATAGGATGAGAATACAGTTAGAGGAGTTGTTAGTTATGGACAAAATAAGAAAATGGCATTATACATGTAAAGCAGAAAAAATGGTCAATAAATTAAAAGAAAAACATTACGATGCTTATCTAGCCAATGATTTAAATGAGGCAAAAAAGATCGTTAATGATATCATACCAGAGGAAGCATCAATTGCCCTCGGTGGTTCAATAACATTAAATGAAATGGGATTGGTGGAGTTCTTTAGAGAAGGTTCTTATGAATTATATGATCGCTATAATCAACCTTCTTGGCCAGATACAGTAGAGTGTATGCGCCAATCCATGTTAGCTGATTATCTTGTTACTGGGACTAATGCAATAACAAAGAATGGTGAATTAATCAATAATGATTGTACTGGTAATCGAGTAGCAGGTATGATTTTTGGTCCTAAAGAAGTAGTTATTATTGCAGGGGTTAACAAAATTGTACCTACTATTGAAGATGGATTCAAAAGACTTAAGGATATTGCCCCCCTTAATGTAAAGAGGATTGGGCATAAAACACCTTGTATAGAATCAGGTGAATGTGAAGACTGTCAAATACCAGATCGTATGTGTAACTATACAACAATTATTCACCATGGAATGAAATTTAAAAACCGTATACATATTATAATGGTTGCTGACGAAGTAGGTTACTAAAAGCTTCAGTATCTATCAATAGGGGAAAGAAAGAGGATGAGTGCATATTCATTCTCTTTCTTTGTATAAATATACTTTCTTTAGTCTAGACACTTGACATTAAGGGTGAAATTAAAGAAAAACAAGGTAATGTTGCAAAATTAATATAAATATTTATAAGCATTTTGCATAAATATTATTAATATACATGCCGTATTTGCATGAAATGAATAAATATACGTAAATTTTAAAATAACTATTGAATTAATATTCATTTATATGTATAATAATACAAAACTACTTATTTGGGGAGGAAATAAATTATGAAAAAGAGTATGTTATCATTCATTATATTAATAATAGGATTATTTACATTAGCAGGGTGCTCAGCAACCAATGCATCAGTAGAAGAGAAAGAGACAGTGGTAGAAAAAGAAGCTGAGAAAAAGGAAGAGAAAACTAATGAAGATGAAGTAACCACAATTGTGATGGGAACTAATGCAGAATTTGCACCCTTTGAATACATGTCAGGAAATAAAGTCGTTGGTTTTGATATAGATATCTCAGAAGCCATTGCTAGTACAATTGATAAAGAACTTGTCATTGAGAACATGGCCTTTGATTCTTTGATTCCAGCATTACAAGCAGGAAAAGTTGATTTTGTAGCTGCAGGCTTAACAGTAACAGAAGAAAGAAAGCAACATGTTGATTTCTCTGATCCATATTTTGTATCTACACAGGTGATCATTAAGTTAGCAGATAATACGGAGATCAATGGTCCGGATGATTTAGTTAATAAAAAAATAGGTGCACAGATTGGTACAACTGGTGAAATGTTAGCTAAAGATATTGAAGGATCAGACGTTCAAAGTTTTAATGCTGGGTATGCAGCGGTTATGGACTTAATGAATGGTAAGGTAGATGCAGTGGTTATCGATCAAGAACCTGCTAAAAAACTTATTGCTAATAATGAGGGGACAGTTATTCTTGATGAAGCGCTATCTCATGAAGAATATGCTATTGCAGTACCTAAAGGAAATGAAGAACTGTTAAAAGCAGTTAACGATACATTAAAAACTATTAAAGAAGACGGAACTTATGATGAGTTTTACAATCAATATTTTAAAGATGCAAGTGTAGAATAAGTATTAGAAATTGAGGTGGGGAAATGGACATCTATGTGACAATAATGGAATGGTTTGAAAACTTCTATCAGGTGGTTCTAGGACCAGAACCTATGGGAGGATATCCAAGGTATATGTACTGGGTAGAGGGGACAATTTTCACATTGGAGTTAACCTTCTTAGCATTAATCATTGGACTAGTAATAGGTATCGTTGTAGCTTTATGTAAGCTTTCTAAGCATAAGTTGCTACGCTTCCTTGCTACCCTCTATACAGATATTATTCGTGGAACGCCTGCGATGATACAAATCATGTTCATCTACTTAGTGGTATTTGCAAGTTCTAGCTTGCCAAAGCTGCTCATAGGTGCCATAGCTTTCGGAATTAATAGTGGCGCTTACGTAGCTGAGATTATCCGTGCAGGTATACAAGGAATCGATAAGGGGCAGATGGAGGCAGCTAGATCTCTTGGTATGGGACACGTAATGACCATGCGATTGATCATCATTCCTCAAGCTGTTACTAAGATTCTACCTACACTAGTAAGTGAATTTATTGTCTTATTAAAAGAGACAGCAGTAATTGGCTTTATAGCAGGATTTGATATTACGAGAGTAGCCAATACCATCATCTCTCAAACCTATTCAGCAACAGAACCATTATTGATGGCAGCCTTCATATACTTATGCCTCACTACAATATTTACAACGATTATGCGTCAAGTTGAAAGGAGGTTAAGAGCCAGTGATTGCCGTTAAGAATTTGCATAAAAAATTTAATGAGCTACATGTCTTAAAAGGCATCAATAACTCCATTGAAAAGGGGGAGGTTGTGGTCGTCATTGGTCCAAGTGGATCAGGAAAGAGTACTTTTCTTAGATGTCTTAACCTCCTTGAAGAACCAACAGATGGACAGATCATCTTTGAAGGAACGGATATAACCAGTAAAAAAATAAACATTAATAGTCATCGTCAGAAAATGGGTATGGTCTTTCAACACTTTAATCTATTCCCCCATAAGAAGGTGTTGGATAATATCACTATAGGTCCAATGAAAGTGAAAAAAATATCGAAAGAGCAGGCAGAGAAAGAAGCTATGGAGCTACTCGAAAGAGTTGGGTTAGAAGATAAAGCAACAGCTTATCCTAAACAGCTTTCAGGTGGACAAAAACAACGTATAGCCATTGTTAGAGCTTTAGCCATGAAACCGGATGTGATGCTCTTTGATGAACCCACCTCAGCATTAGATCCAGAAATGGTTGGTGAAGTTTTAGAGGTTATGAAGCAACTCGGTAACGAAGGTATGACCATGGTAGTAGTAACCCATGAGATGGGTTTTGCTAAAGAAGTAGCTTCACGAGTATTGTTCATGGATGAAGGAATTATCGCAGAAGAGGGAACACCTGAACAAATCTTCGATAATCCACAACATCCACGAACAAAAGAATTCTTAAGTAAGGTCTTATAATTTCATATATATTATTTTCTTCAGAGAGGCTAGGATTTTCCTAGCCTCAGGCTATTGATAAAATCAAGGGTCTTTCGAATAATGATCTTGACACCCTACCTACTAGTATGATAAAATTTAAATATGGAAAATAGAAAACAAGAGATTATAGAAGTAGCATTAAAATTAATTAAGAAATATGGCTATGATAGTTTTAGTTATAAAGACTTATCAGAGATCATTGGCATAACAAAGGCAACATTGCATCACCATTATCCCAAAAAAGAACAATTGGGAGTGGCAGTATGTGAACAACTGGTACGTAATGGCTTCTCTATGTATAAGGAGTCCTTAGGATATGATGATGCAAGAGAACGGCTGAATTATTGGATTGATGCATTATTATTGGAAGTTGACGAAGAAGCCAATTGTCCGATTTCATCTTTACAGTCACAAATCAATAGTATTCCTGATTCAATGGCAAATATCTTAATCGAGATCAATAGAGCAGAGAGAAAATCTATTATTGATACATTAATTTTAGGAATTGAACAGGGTTATTTTCTTGTAGAGGATGTTGAAGGTACAGCAGAGCTTATTTTATATGCCATAAAAGGTGCAGTTTTGTACCAATTAGCAAGTAAGGAAAGTCATAAAGAGAAAGTAAAAGAAGTTATATTCAGTATTTTAGACAAATCATAAGTAGCCTTTAAGGTTACTTATATTTTACACAATAACCTACCTACTACTATGAATGATAAAAGAGCATTTCTAATGATAATTACTAAGATATCACGGGAGGTAAAAAATGGAGAGTATTTTAACTAGAAAGTCAGTACGGACTTTCTCGGGAGAAAGTTTAACAGAAAAGGAAGTCAATCTAATCAATAAGTATATTTCTAAAAGAGAAAACTTGATAGGTCCAAATGGTAATAAAACCAGGATTATATTAAAAGAGACACATGGTAAACTAAATGGGAAAATAGGGACATATGGCGTGATTAGTAAAGCACCTGCATTCTTAATAGCCATCTGTAAAAATGAAAAAGATAGTTTACTGGATTGTGGATTTGTATTTGAAAATCTTGTACTATATTTAGAAAGTTATGGTCTAGGTACTTGTTGGTTGGGTGCTACATTTAAAAGAGAAGAATTGGCTATCAGTCAAAAGTTAGAATCCGATGAGTTTATTCCTATCATAAGCCCGGTAGGAAAGGCTGCTAGAAGACAAGGACTCAAAGAAAAAGCCTTTAGAAAAATGGTTGAAGGAGATAAGCGTAAGGACTTTGATGACCTATTCTACAAATATGATTTTACAAATAAGATGAATGATCCTAGATCTAAAAATCATTTAGAAATGGTTAGACTTGCACCAAGTGCATCGAATAAGCAGCCATGGCGAGTTATTATGAATGATGAAGGAACTGCACATTTCTATTTAGAAAGAACACCGGGTTATGATGGTTTAAAAGCAGGCTATGATATTCAAATGTTGGATATGGGAATAGCAATATCCCATTACGTAATGTCCAGTGGTAAGAGTAATTACGTTGTAGAGAATCCGCAAATATCTCCTCTAAGCGAGTTAACAGAATATGTTTGTAGTATAAGATAGAAAAATAACCTTTTATCTACAGTCTGAGGCTAGGATTTTCCTAGCCTCTTTTTGTACATAAACTGGTTAGACGGCATGTACAAGAAAAACAGAGAAATATTAGTGAATATGCTAAGCGATTTAAAAGTAAATGAGCAATCTGTTAAAATCAAGTCATAACTTTATAATATATTGTTAATAATTGTATAAATAAGGCTTGTATGCTTTAAAAACTTGTTAAAACATGGTATCCTATGTAAGATGGAAAACTGCATTAAATCATGAAAAAGGGTTCATTCTGAAGGGTAAGAATTTAACAATTTATTCATATTCTATTCATGATTATTAAGTAAAATAAAGAAAGATTAGAGAATGGGAGGTATACGCTTGATAGAGGTCAGAGGTTTAACAAAAAAATATGGAGAGCATGTGGCTCTTAACAATGTGAATTTTAACATAGAAAAAGGAGAAATCGTTGGTTTCTTAGGTCCTAATGGAGCGGGTAAATCTACATCTATGAACATCTTAACAGGTTACATTTCTGCTACTGATGGAGAGGCGATGATTGATGGGATTGATATCTTAGAGAATCCTATTGAAGCTAAGAAGAAGATTGGTTACTTACCGGAGCAACCACCGCTTTATTTTGATATGACAGTAGATGAGTACATTGACTTTGTTTGTGCTTTAAAGAAGGTACCCAAAAAAGAGGTTGAAGAAAATAAAAAGCGTATATATAAACTAGTTAAAATCCAAGATGTCCGCGGGCGACTGATTAAAAACTTGTCAAAGGGTTATAAACAAAGAGTTGGTTTGGCACAAGCTCTTGTTGGCAATCCAGAGGTGTTAATTCTTGACGAGCCAACTGTAGGTTTGGATCCAAAACAAATTATTGAAATTCGTACTTTAGTAAGAGAATTAGGTAAAGAACATACAGTTATTTTAAGCTCACATATTCTTTCTGAAGTAAGTGCTGTATGCGACCGTGTCATTATCATTAATAAAGGAAAAATTGTTGCTAGTGATACACCAGAAAACTTATCACGCATTATTAACCAAGTGAATCGTTTATCTTTAAGAATTGTTGGACCAAAAACGGATGTGCTTAAATCAATTAAAGAAATTCCTGGTGTTAAATATGCTGAAATTGATCGTATTTCTGAAAAAGGATCTGTTGACATCGTTGTGGAAGGCGAAGATGAAATCGATATTCGTATTCCAATTTTTAATGTGTGTAAAGAAAAAGACTATCCTATTATAATGATGAAATCTTTAGATGTATCTCTAGAAGATATCTTCTTAGAAGTAACAGGTCAAAAGAAAGCAGGTGAAGCGTATGTTAGCGATCTTCAATAAAGAATTAAAATCATACTTTAAATCACCAATTGCTTATGGTTTTATAGCATTTTTCTTGGTGATGTTTGGTTTTTATTTTTTTATGATTAATATCTTTTATAGTGAACCAGATTATACTTATGTATTGGCTAATATCACTACCATTCTATTATTAGGTGTCCCCTTACTAACCATGCGACTATTATCAGAAGAAAAGAGAATGAAAACAGATCAGTTGATATTAACAGCACCTATCAATACCTCTGGTTATGTTTTGGGTAAATTCTTAGCAGCCTTAACATTGTTTATTATACCAACAGTAATAACTTTTTTACATCCATTAGCATTAAGCACTTTTGGTACGTTACCATGGGCGAAAATTATAGGTGCTTATTTTGGAATGATTCTATTAGGCGCTACATTCATTTCAATTGGTTTATATATTTCAGCATTAACTGAAAATCAAGTTGTTTCAGCTATAGCAACCTTTGCAGTATTTATGCTAATGCTATATATAGATAATTTCAAACAAATTGCTCCGGCTGATGTTACATCTTCAGTTATATTCTTAGCAATTCTTATAATAGCTATTGGAGCATTTATTTATAACTCAACAAAAAATAAGATTGTAGCAGGTCTTATTAGTGTACTAGGTCTAGCTAGTATTGCAGTTGGTTATTTTATCAAGCCAACAATTTATGAAGGAATCATTGTTAACTTCCTTGATTGGTTCTCTCTTATTAACCGCTATAGTAGTGGTTTTTATATGGGGATTTTGGACTTTAGCACAGTTGTATACTACATTTCATTCACTACTATCTTTGTATTCTTAACAATTCAAGTTGTTGAGAAAAGAAGATGGAGCTAAGGGGGTTAAAGCAATGAGTAAGGAAAATAAGATAAAATCAGAGAATAAAGGCTCTTTTAAATCTAAAAAATTAAGATACGGTGGCTATTCAGCAGTTGTTTCGTTTATATTGATTGCTATCTTAATCGTTGTCAATTTGGTTGTATCTGAATTGAACTTAACATTTGATTTAACACCAAATAGCATATTCTCTATTTCTGATACAACTGAAACGTTGTTAGAAAATAATGAAGATCCAATAACCGTCTATGCCTTATATGAAGCTGGAGGCGAAGATGAGACGATTATGAATATCTTAAAAGATTATGAAAAAGCAAGTAATTACATTAATGTTCAAAGCATTGATCCGGTCTTAAATCCAAACTTTGTTGAACAGTATAAGACTGGTCCGGATGAAATGATTCAAACTGGAAGTTTAATTGTTGTGAATGAAAATGCACCTACTCGTTTTAGGGTAGTATCTCCTTACGATATGTATGCATATAACCAATACACACAACAACAAACTTTGGATGCAGAACAAGCTATAACTTCTGCAATAGATTACGTTATAAAAGAAGAATTACCAATGGTCTATGTGGTAAGTGGACATAATGAAAGCTCATTGTCCTATAGTTTGACAGAGCAATTGAAATCACAGAACTATGAGTCAAAGGAAGTTAATCTTCTAACAGATGAGATCGAAGCAGCTGAAGATAATATCATAGTGATTAATTCACCTAAATTGGATTTAACTGAAGATGAAACTGTAAAAGTGACGGAGTATATGGAGGCCGGTGGGCGAGCAATTATCTTTGTGGACTTTAACACACCGGATATGCCGAACTTCAATAGTATTCTAAAACGTTACGGTTTAGCTGTTGATTCAGGTGTAATCGTAGAAGGTGATAAATCTCATATGATGGGATACTATGCAAATATTTTATTACCAAATTTAGAATCACATGATATTACAGATGGCTTAGCAGCTAATGATCTTAACGTAGTTATTCCGCAGGCAGCTGCTATTCGTGAACTTGATCAGAAGAAAAGTCAAACAGATGTAACACCCCTTTTAACAACGACAAAAGATGCTTACTTAAAAGCTGACCCTAATTCTCAAACTGTTGAGATGGAAGAAGGGGATGTGCCAGGACCATTTAATGTTGCTGTGGCAGTTACTGAAGATAACTATAATGATATAGAAAATACCACACTTACATCTAAACTTGTCGTTGTAAGTACTTCAGCTATTATGGAAGATAGTTTAATTGCTTCTACTGGTAACTTAGATTTCCTGATTAATGGAGCTAACTGGTTATCCGATCAAGAAGATAGTATATCTATATTACCAAAAAGTGAAATGCTAGAAAGATTGGTATTAGATCAAACTCAAGCTTTATTATATGCTGGATTCTTTATCATACTATTACCACTTATAGTTATCGTATACGGTATAAGCGTATGGTTAAGGAGGAGACATCTATAATGAATCGTTCAAAGAAGTTAGTTATTTGGGTAGTCGTATTAGTATTACTTTGCGGTTCTTTATTTGCAGTGACTTACTACAATGATAATAAGAAGGAAGAAGAGATACCGGTTAAAGAAGAAGCCATTATGATATCCGAGATAGCAAAAGAAGATATTACCAAGATAGCTTTAAAGAATAACAATGGTGAATTTGATTTTGTAAAGGTTGATGAGAATGAATGGTCTATTACAGGTTATGAAGACTACGAGATGAAAACCTACTTGGTATCTAACTTTGAAAGTATGTTTACTTCCTTAAGAGCAGATCGCCTTATTGAGGAAATAGGAGATGAAACGGATTTATCAAAATATGGTTTAGCGGATCCTTTTGCTACTATTAAGGCAACTTTAGTAGATGGAACGGCAAAAACTTTATCTATAGGTAATAAAACTCCAGAAGGATATGCTTATTATGCCATGATGGAAGAGGATCCTACTGTCTACACGGTATCAAATAATTATGGTAGATTTGCAAGTTATGATATCAGTGATTTGAGAGATGATAAAGTTGTAAATGTAGATCCAACTGCATTAGCATATTTATATATCGATTTAAAAGATCATGACACCATTGAGATTACTTTAGAGGATAATCCTGACACATATTCCACCCATAAAATGATTCAGCCTTATAATGAACCTAAATCAGTAGACTCCTATGGCTTTGAAGAAGTGGTTATTCCTAATTTCCCTACAGTTAGTATTGATATGTATGTGGATGATAACCCTACAGATTTAGGGAAATACGGATTAGATGATCCCAACTTAACCTTTAAAGCTGAAAGCTTACCAGATCAACAAGGTAATGTTTTACGCATGGATTACCAGTTTGGTGATACTTATAAGGAAGAAGATGTGGAATTCATTTATTTTAAACCATCTGATAAGAACGTTATTTACGGTATGAGGTATAATGAGTTACTTGAGAAAGTAGTATTTGATCCATTTGACCTTACAGACTCACTGATTTATATTGTGAATATTTTAGAAGTAGATCAAATTATTGTTTCTGGTATGTCTGAGGAGTATGTCCTTGAGATGGAAAGAGAGTACAATACGGTTAAGAAAGATGACGGAAAGGAAGAAGAGGAAGTAACAGAGACTTTCTACCTTGCTGGTAATGTCATTGAAGATGAAGCCTTTAGAGATATCTATCAATTAGTCATTGGTCTTACTGCAGATTTTGACGTAAGAGAAGAGCTAGATCTAAGCGATAGTGAGAAAGTAACCCTTCAATATAACTTAGCTGATGGCACTCAAAAATTTGTAGAGTACTATACTTATCCAGAGGATAATAACTTCTATGTAACCAAAATGGAAGAAGGCTTATACTATGCGGTGTCTGCTGATGAAGTAGAATTCATGTTTGAAATGCTTAATGCAGTAGCTGAAGGTGAATGGCCTATAGAAGAATAAAATGAATGTTTTTAGGAATAGTCTAGTTGATAGGCTATTCTTTTTTTGGAATAGGAAAGTTCGAGTTTTGCTCGCAAGGTACCGTACTTTCCTATTTCAGTTTTAACGTGGCGTTAGCCACTTTTGTACTGTCTTTGTATAGTGATAGAACTTGACGTGATCATTGTATTGGAAGGTAAAAGTACATGATTTTATAAAAAATGTCCATGGTAACGGATCAAAAATGTAGAGTACAATGTAAACAATATAATATCATTTGCAAAGGGGGATAATAATGAAAAATGTAATGAGTAAAGGTGAATTTTTTTTCACCGAAGGTCCATTTAAGGAAACATGGGATTCATTGAAACAATATAAGTGTCCTGACTGGTTTAGGGATGCCAAATTTGGGATGTGGGCACATTGGGGACCACAGGCTGTTCCTGGGGAAGGTGACTGGTATGCGAGGAATATGTATATTGAGGGAAGTGAGCAATATAAATATCATTGTAAAAACTATGGCCATCCTTCAGAATTTGGCTATAAGGATATTGTTAAACTATGGAGAGCAGAAAATTTTAATCCATCAGAGATAATCAAACTCTATAAAAGGGCTGGAGCTAAATATTTTATTGCCCTTGCAGTTCACCATGATAACTTTGATTGTTGGGACTCTACATATCATAAATGGAACTCAGTTAATATGGGTCCAGAAAATGATATTGTAGGTATGTGGAAAGAGGCAGCATTAGAAGAAGGTTTGCATTTTGGTGTAACTGTTCATCATGAGAGATCCTATAGTTGGTTTAATACGAATAAGGGATCTGATAGGGATGGGAAGTATGCTATGGTACCTTATGATGGCAATGACAGGAGATATTCAGAGCTTTATTATGAAAATCATCCTGATAGAAGTATGTCTTATCCAGTTAACCCATCCTATGAATTTGTTTGGAACTGGTATGCAAGAATATATGATATCGTTGAAAAATATAGTCCAGACTTATTGTATACCGACGGAGGAGTACCCTTTGGTGATATTGGAAGAAAGATGATAGCCAACTTATATAACGCAAGCATAAAACATAATGGTTCACTTGAAACTGTATATAACCTTAAAAATTTTGTGCAAAGTGATGCAAAGAGTGGTCACTATCATGGCGAATATGAAGAGGGTATTGGGGTACAGGATTTAGAAAGAGGTGTAATAAGTGATATCAAAGATGTTCCATGGCAGACGGATACATGTTTAGGCGGTTGGTATTATAATAGACATCAGTCTTATAAAACAGCTGAACAGGTTATACATATGTTGGTTGATATCGTTAGTAAGAACGGTAATCTTCTACTTAATGTTCCTCTAAGAGCTGATGGAACAATTGATGAAACAAGTATGCATGTTATTGAAGGTATATCGGAATGGATGGCGATTAATGGTGAAGCTATTTATGAAACGCGACCATGGATAACCTTTGGTGAAGGTGAAATCATGTCATCAGGTGGTTCTTTTAATGAAGATAAGATAAACTATACTGCTAAAGACTTTAGATTTACTAAAAAGGGTAATCTTCTGTACGCAATTAATCTTGCATGGGCTGAAGGCGGGTATACAACCATTCAATCATTATCATCAGAGGGAATAGAAGTAGAGAAGGTGGAATTACTCGGCTGTAATGAAACTATCATTTGGTCCCAAGATAGTGAAGAGATTAAAATTCAAGTTCCAGAGAAAAAGCCTTGTGACATTGCATACGTTTATAAGCTTACCTTAAAGAATTAAAAAATAGACCACTGATTTGATTCAGTGGTCTAATATAGTTCACGAATTAACGAGTACGGAACTAAAGTTCATTATGACTTTAATGTATGAAAGTGGATGAATTATTATGCGTAAATTGTCAGACGATTTTTAAATTTATTAATTTTGGTTTTAAAACAATAAATACAGTTTATACACATGTGGGACCGGTAAAATAGCTTTTAAAAATGGGTTATACACAAACTTATACACATTATCCACATAAAATTATTTTTATGAAGTGGATAAATATTATAAAATATATGAGTTATCCACAGAGTGAATGAGTGTTTAAAGTATAACCGAGATGAATTAATATTAAATTTAAAGTATATTTATTCATTTGTTAACATTCTTTTAACTTTATTTAAAATTAAAAAAGTTAGAAGGATTTTTTTAAAACATGGAGAATATAATATATATAACAAATTAAAATATTGTTATACCACATCTTAAGTCACACCAATTTTTTTAATAATACCAAATATTCAAAATATTTCTCCTATTATAAGTGGTAAGGGAGATAAAAGGGAGTTGGTTTCATGCGTTTTATTATTACTGGTAGAAATATTGATGTAACGAAAGCTCTTAGAGAGAAAGTAGAGTCAAAACTAAGTCGATTAGATAAACTTTTTGTGGATGACACAGAAGTATACGTAACAATGAGTGTTGAAAAATTACGCCATATATTAGAAGTAACAATACCGATTAAAGGCTCCGTCATTCGAGCAGAAGTCCAATCAGAAGATATGTATACTGCTATAGATGAAGTTGTTGATGTGGTTGAGCGTCAATTGGTTAAACATAAAAAGAAATTAAATAATAGACATAAAGTGGATAGTCCTTTCAAAGAGAATTTAAATTTCCTTATTACAGATGTTGAAGAAGAAGAGGAAATGAAAATAGTTAGAAGTAAGCGTTTTGCATTAAAACCTATGTATCCAGAAGATGCTTGCCTTGAAATGGAATTATTAGGCCATGATTTCTTTGTATTTAGAAATGGAGACACTGGAGAAGTTAACGTCGTTTATAAGAGAAAGAAACAAGGAACATATGGATTAATTGAACCAGAATTTTAAAATACGATGATAAGAGAATAATATAAACAGTAAGGGCGGTTGTTTAAAAGCAACTGCCCTTATTATTTATAAACTTACTAAAATAGGCGTAGTTTCTACAATCTCATAAAATACATATGTATATATTTCTAGTTGTATTTATTTATCTTAGTTGATAAGATAAACTCTGTATGTTAATGAAAAAGACATAATAAAGACATAACTATCTGTTATAATTGATTTAAGAATTTTTCTATAAAAAAGTACAAAATGATGTTATAATAAAGAGTAATATTAAAATAAAGAATAAGAAGAGTTATTTATATAGAGGTGACACGATGAGGAAAGAAAAACATTCTGGCTTCACCAGAGTATTTTTTCTTGCAACAGGACTTCTGATGTTATTGTTCTCTATTCAGAGTATAACCCAAGAAGATTTCTTAATGGTTTATAAGAACATGAGAGAGAAGATGGTGATCAAACAGCTTGATGAGTTAGTGAGACATCTTGAAGAAGGGTTATTTACAGAAGAAGATTTACTAGATGGTTTTAAGTTCTTCTCCAACAAGGAGGAGATCATTAAAGCTCTTGCAGTGCTACAAGAATACAAAGAAGCCGTTGCAAAAGAAGAGGGAATACAGCTTGCTGCAAAGCCGATGTTGTATAAAAGGTTAGAACTAACAAAATCCAATTCATTAATACCAATTGTTAATGAAACAAGAGTTGTGGTTCCTAATATTGATGAAAACCATGAGCAGAATGTACAAATGCCTGTTTCGGATACTCATATACTTCAATTACTCACAGATATGAGTAAAAAGAAGTTGCAAATACGAGACCAAGCAAGGTGGTATGAAGAGGCTTAATAAGGCCTGCAATGACGCGGTTTTTGAGTAAAGCCGCGCTACTTGAATAGTAACTATATAAATGGTAAAATTAATTGATAAAGGGAAGATAGCCACATAATGCTTGAAAAGGCTATTAGGAATAAAATATTGGTAGGTGACTATTGTGATAGAGTTTTTAGAAAAAATATTTGGAACACATAGTGAAAGAGAATTGAAGCAAGTTAACCCTGTGGTTGACCATATTGAAAGTTTAGAGCCGGAAATGGAAAAACTTTCAGATGAACAATTGAAAGCAAAAACTACAGAGTTTAAAGGAAGATTAGCAAAAGGTGAAACTATAGATGATTTAATGCCAGAAGCATATGCTGTTGTTCGTGAAGCAGCTAAGAGAGTTTTAGGGTTACGTGCTTATCGTGTACAGTTAATCTGTGGAGTAGTACTTCATCAGGGACGTGTAGCGGAAATGAAAACAGGTGAAGGTAAAACCCTTGTATCTGCTTTACCTGCATACCTCAATGGTCTTGTTGGCGAAGGGGTACACGTTGTAACAGTCAATGACTATTTAGCACATCGTGATTCAGAAGAGATGGGACAAGTGCATAGGTTCCTTGGTTTAAATGTAGGTTGTATTCTTCACGATATGGACAATGATGAGAGAAGAGAAGCTTACGGTTGTGATATTACCTATGGTACAAACAATGAGTTTGGTTTTGACTATTTAAGAGATAACATGGTTATTTATAAAAAAGAAATGGTTCAAAGAGATTTGAGATTTGCGATTATCGATGAGGCTGACTCTGTTTTAATTGATGAAGCTCGTACACCATTGATAATTTCCGGTAGTTCAGGTAAGTCGACTAAACTCTATAAAGCAGCTGATATGTTAGCTATGCGAATGAAAAAGGGTCAAATCATAGGTGACCAATCAAAGTTAGCGCAAATTATGCAAGAAGAGGTGCAAGAAGAAGGCGACTTCGTTATTGATGAGAAAGCTAAATCAGTTACATTAACGGCTGAGGGTGTTAAGAAAGTTGAACAATTCTTTGGACTTGAGAACTTAGCAGATCCAGAGAATATGGAGATTCAACATCACATGACAATTGCTCTTAAAGCTAGAAATCTTATGCATCGTGATCAAGATTATGTTATTAATGAAGGAGAAATCGTAATAGTTGATGGTTTTACTGGTCGTTTAATGCCAGGACGTCGTTACTCAGAAGGGTTACATCAAGCCATTGAAGCAAAAGAGAGTGTTGAAGTTCAAAGAGAAAGTAAAACATTGGCGACTATTACATTCCAGAACTATTTTAATAAATATGAGAAAAAAGCAGGTATGACGGGTACAGCTTTAACAGAGGAAGAGGAGTTTAGACATATTTATGGTATGGACGTTATTGCTATACCAACGAATAAACCTGTTATTCGTAAAGACCACTCGGATGTTGTCTATCAAACAAGAGCTGCTAAATTCAATGCTGTTGTGGAAGAAATTAAAACTTCTAATGAAAAGCAACAACCTGTTCTTGTAGGGACAATTACTATTGATGATTCTGAAGAGTTAAGTAAGATGCTGAAGCGTAAAGGTGTTAAGCATCAGGTTCTTAATGCTAAGTATCATGAAAGGGAAGCTGAAATCGTAGCTCAAGCAGGCCAACCAGGTGCTGTTACTATTGCTACAAATATGGCAGGTCGTGGTACGGATATTAAATTAGGTGAAGGTGTTATTGAAGCAGGAGGACTTAAAATTATTGGTACAGAAAGGCATGAATCTAGACGTATCGATAATCAGTTAAGAGGTCGTGCAGGTCGTCAAGGAGATCCAGGTGAATCAAGATTCTATATCTCCTTAGATGATGATCTTATGCGTTTATTCGGTTCAGATAGAATGAAGGGTATCGTTGAATCCATGGGACTTCCAGAGGATGAACCTGTAGAGCATAAAATGCTTTCAAGAGCCATTGAGAATGCACAGAAGAAAGTTGAAGGTAACAACTTCTCTATAAGAAAACGTTTATTAGATTTTGATAAAGTAATGAATGATCAAAGAGAGGTTATCTATTCTGAGCGTCGTAAGGTATTAGAAGGTGAAGATCTTCGCGATACGATAATGGGTATGATTGATAGCATTGTTGATTCTACTATCACTATGTATACAGGTGAAGAGAAGTATGCAGATAATTGGGATTTTGTTAGTTTAAAAGAACATTTACTATCTATTATTCCACTTGAAGAAATTGATATTACTGATGAAGAAAAAGAAACGATCACAAAAGAAGAGCTTAAGGATAGAATCTTAAAAGAGGCTAACAAGCTTTATGAGGAAAAAGAAACGGAAATTGGCGCTGAACAAATGCGTGAAATAGAGCGGGTTATCCTTCTTCGTGTTATTGATAAAAAGTGGATGGATCACATTGATAACATGGATCAAATGCGTCAAGGTATTGGTTTACAAGCTTATGGTCAAAGAGATCCGTTAGTAGAGTATCAATTTGTTGGCTTTGATATGTTTGATGAAATGAGTGAGCACATTAAAGAAGATACAGTAAAGGGTCTTTACCATGTACGAGTTGCTCATCAACCTCAAAGAGAACGGGTTGCTAAGGTTACTTCAACAAATCGTGGTGATGATACGACAAGTAAGCGTCAGCCTAAAAAGAGAGTGGAACCTAAAGTAGGTCGAAATGATCCTTGTACTTGTGGTAGTGGTAAGAAGTATAAGCATTGCTGTGGTAGAGGAGAGTAAGAAACTAGGCTTGAATAAATGCGTTAATAATGGTAAAATTAATTATTAAGAAAGCTATAATAACCTATAGAGAGGGAACTTTCTATAGGTTATTGTTTTATAGTGCAGGAAGTATATTAATTTCCTTATAGAGAGGGTGTCAATGATGTTAATTTTAGAACAGCTTAAAAGCGATCTATTAAAATATCAAGGTAAAGTGGATGAAATGAGTGTTTCACTTTGACCCAGCTGGTGTAGCAGCAAGGCTTAGTGATTTAGAAGCAATGACAATGGAACAGGATTTTTGGAATCAACCAGAAAATTCTCAAAAGGTTTTGCAAGAGATCAAGAGTTTAAAAGATAAGCAAGAAAGTTTAAGAAAGCTAAAGTCTTTGTACGAAGATACCGAAACATTAATTGAGATGGCTTTTGAAGATGATGATGAAGAATTGGTTTCTGAAGCAAAAGAGAACCTGGCAGCTTTTATTAGCTTTTATGAAGAGTTACGCATTAAAACGTTGCTATCTGGTGAATATGATGCCAATAATGCTATCTTAACACTGCATTCAGGAGCAGGTGGTACAGAGGCCTGTGATTGGGTGGAAATGTTATTACGGATGTATACCAGATGGGCTGAAAGGCGTGGATTTAAGGTTGAAGTTCTCGATTATCTAGCAGGAGAAGAGGCTGGTGTTAAATCAGTTACGATTCAAATAAATGGTGAAAACGCTTATGGGTATGCCAAAGCTGAAAAGGGCGTTCATCGTTTAGTAAGAATATCTCCTTTTGATTCTTCTGGTAGACGTCATACATCTTTTGCATCCTTAGACGTTATGCCTGAAATAACTGAAGATATTGATATTGATATCAATGATGATGACTTACGGATTGATACCTACCGTGCAAGCGGTGCTGGTGGACAACATGTTAATAAGACAGATTCTGCTATCCGAATTACCCATTTACCAACTAATATTGTGGTACAATGTCAAAATGAACGCTCACAACGACAAAATAAAGAGCGTGCTATGCGTATGCTAAAAGCAAAACTTTATGAATTAAAACAAGCAGAGCAAATGAGTAAGTTAGAAGAAGTAAGAGGTGAAGTGAAAGAGATAGGGTGGGGTAGTCAAATTAGATCCTATGTTTTTCATCCTTACAATATGGTTAAAGACCATCGTACCAGTGAAGAAGTGGGTAATGTGAATGCTGTTATGGATGGGAACATTGATAATTTCATTAATGCTTACCTCATTTATCTGCAATCTTTAAATAACAAGTAATAACCAATGATTAAGAATTAGAATCGATATATCGCAATGATTATTGTTATGACTTGCGATATATATTCCTATAACTAAAAAAATGCTTTAGCGAGGAGGAAAAATATGGCGACACAACAAGTAGTATTTCGTTTAGATAATGAGTCATACGGCGTGGCAATTATGAAAGTATATGGTATTGAAAAGTTTCAAGAAATTCTAAAAATACCCAATACGCCAACTTATATTGAAGGGGTCATTAATCTTAGAGGTGAAGTCTTACCTATTTACAACTTAAGAAAGAAATTTAATCTTGAAGAAAAAGCTGTTGATGGTGAAACGAAGATCATCATCACTAAAGCTAATGATATGCAGGTTGGTTTCATTGTAGACTCTGTATCTGAAATCATTAATATTGAAGATGATGTAATTGAAGAAGCTCCTAAAATTATAACAGGCATTGAACGCAAGTACATAAGAAGTATAGCAAAAGTCAATGAAAGAATGATCATTCTTCTTGATATTGATCTAATTCTTTCAGAAGAAGAACTAGAGGCTGCTAAAGAAGCTGCTGTATCAACAATGTAAACTGAATAATATTAAATATGAAGACGCTATAAGAATGTATTAAAGACTTGTAGCGTCTTTTTGCTATCTTATAGGAAAGCCGTATAATTCAATCAATTAAACTGTTAATTGAGACTATGGAAATTTCCTAACGACACAAACTTCTTTAAAGATAATGTAGCGGAGATACTTTTGCTCAATAGATGTATAAATAATTGTAGAAAGAAGATGCTACGTACTAATATCAATTTAAATTGTATTAAATTCTGAAATTTGTTGAAAATTCATTCGATATATGATATAGTTTATCTTAAAAATACAGATGTTTATGACAGGGAAACAGGTGATGTTATATGACGGACAAGACTAAATACTATATTGTGGAATACAGTGCTTTACCAGAAGTATTCCTTAAAGTTGTAGAGGCGAAAAAATTAATTGAATCCCAACAAGCTTTAACAGTGCAGGAAGCTGTAGATATGGTTGGAATTAGTAGGAGTTCATTTTATAAGTATAAGGATACGATTTCCCCTTTTTATGAATACAGTCGAGGGAAAACTATAACTCTTGCTTTAAAATTAGATGATGAGCCAGGTGTATTATCAAAAGTATTAAACAATATTGCTGGATCCAGATGTAATATTTTAACGATTCACCAATCTATACCTATCAATGGTATTGCTGACTTGACCATAAGTATTGAATTAGTGGGTACATCAGAAGATATGAGTGAAATTCTTAGTACTCTAGGAGAGTTAAAAGGCGTTCATAAAATAAAAATTATAGCTAGGGAGTGATTCGTGTGGTAAACATAGCGGTTTTAGGTTACGGTACAGTTGGGTCTGGTGTAGTAGAAGTATTGAAGACCAACTTAGATAGTATCAGTAAAAGAGCAGGTAAAGAGATTAAAGTTAAATATATTTTAGATATACGTCAATTTGATGATGAAGAGATTAATGGTATTTTAACAAATAATATAGAAAATATTTTAGAAGATGATGATGTTAAGGTTATTGTTGAAGTAATGGGTGGCGTTGAGCCAGCGTATACCTATGTTAAACGTGCTTTAGAAAGTGGAAAATCAGTCGTTACATCCAATAAGGAATTAGTAGCAAAACATGGTGCTGAGTTGTTAAGATTGGCTCGTGAGAAAAACATTAACTTCCTATTTGAAGCAAGTGTTGGTGGAGGTATCCCTATTATTCGTCCACTTAATCAGTCATTAACTGCTGATGAGATTTTTGAAATAACAGGTATTCTCAATGGAACAACCAACTATATCTTATCTAAAATGAAATCTGATGGTATGGATTTTGACACGGTATTGAAGAAAGCTCAAGATAAAGGATATGCAGAGCGGAATCCGGAGGCAGATGTTGAAGGTCACGATGCTTGTAGGAAAATAGCCATTTTATCTTCTCTTGCATATGGACGCCATGTAGATTATGAAGATATCTATACAGAAGGAATAACAAAAATAAGTCAAGAAGATATAGCATATGCTAAAGAGTTAGATCATGAAATCAAATTACTGGCTACAAGTAAAAAGGTAGACGATCATATCTACGCGCGAGTTTGCCCAATGTTGTTAGATTCAGAACATCCATTAGCTACAGTTAATGGTGTATTTAATGCCATATTTGTTAAAGGTAATGTCATAGGCGATGTTATGTTTTATGGTAAGGGTGCTGGAAAGTTACCAACAGCTAGTGCAGTTGTAGCAGACGTGGTAGATGCTGTTAAACATGTAGAGCGAAACATTATGTCTATATGGAGTCGTAAGAAAATGGATTTGATGGAGATAGAAGATGTACCATCTAAGGTTTTTATTCGTGTGGCTTACGATAGCTATGATGATGCCATGGCTACTGTAAAAGAGTTGTTTGATGTAAAACACATCGTCAGATTAGATGAATTAGATGATGAATTTGCTATTACTACTGAACCTATGAAAGAAAAAGAGATGCAGTTACAAGTTGAGAAATTAACTAATAGTAAAGACGTTAAAGAAGTTAGAAACTTTATTCGTATTGAGTCTTAAGAAAGAGGCGATTAGATGAAGTATATCGTTGTATTGGGCGATGGTATGGCAGATGAACCCATTGATCAATTAAATGGTAAAACGCCATTAGAAGTCGCCCTTACACCCAACATGGATTTTTTAGCACAGAATGGTGAATTAGGTATGGTTCAAACAATACCTAGGGGTATGTCTCCAGGAAGTGATACAGCCAATCTATCTGTTCTTGGTTATGACCCAAAGAAATACTATACGGGGCGTTCCCCATTAGAGGCTTTAAGTCAAGGCATCAGCTTAAAAGAAGGTGACGTAACATTTCGTGCCAATTTAGTGACGTTATCTGAAGAAGTTACATACGAAGATAAAAAGTTATTAGATCACAGTGGTGGTGAAATATCAACAGAAGAGGCAAAAGTACTTATTAATTATCTCAAAGAACATTTGGATGATGAGATGAAACAATTCCATACAGGAGTAAGTTACAGGCATATTCTACTATGGAATCAAGGGAGTATTGATGTAAAACTTATTCCACCTCATGATATTCGAAATCAGAATATAAAAAATCATTTACCAAAGGGTGATAATTCTGATATAATATTAAGCATTATGAAAAGAAGCTTTGAGCTTTTAAAAGATCATCCTATTAATAGAGAGCGAATGGAAGAAGGTCTATTGCCAGCTAACTCTTTATGGATATGGGGTGAAGGAACCAAACCTGTTTTGGATAGGTTTCATGATAAGTATGATTTAGATGGTGCTATGATATCGGCGGTTGATTTACTTAACGGTATGGCATTAGGAGCTGATTTACAGGTCATAGCTGTAGAAGGAGCCACCGGAAATATCCACACCAATTTTATCGGTAAAGCAAATGCGGCCGTACAATGTCTAAAAGAAAAAGACTTCGTGTATATTCATATTGAAGCGCCTGATGAATGTGGTCATGCAGGTGAGTTGCATCAAAAAATCAGAGCTATAGAGTTAATTGATGAGCAAATTGTTGGAAATCTTTTGGCGCAATTAAATGGGCAAGAATTTAGAATATTGTTATTACCAGATCATGCAACACCTATAAGATGTTGTACACATACAGATTCTCCTGTACCTTTTGCTATATATGATAGTAGTATTGAAGTAAGTGCTAAGAACATGCGTGCTTACAATGAGATTTCTGTAGCTAAAGAAGAACTAGTTTTTAATGAGGGTTATACTTTAATGGACTACTTTGTTAAAGGAGGAAAAAGATCTTGCTAATAGTAAAAAAGTTCGGAGGAAGTTCCGTAGCGAATAAAGAGCGTGTCTTCAATGTGGCAAGAAGGGTGATTGAAGACTATGAGAAAGGTCATGATGTTGTCGTCGTTTTATCAGCACAAGGTGATACAACTGATGAGTTAATCGCCAAGGCTAGAGAGATAACGCCACAACCATCAAGACGTGAAATGGATATGTTGTTAACAACAGGCGAGCAACAATCTGTTGCTTTAATGGCAATGGCTTTGCATACATTGGGTTATCAAGCTGTATCATTGAATGCTTTTCAGGTAGGTATGCGTACCACTTCAGCCTATTCAAAAGCAAGGTTAAAAAGAATAGATGATGAACGTATACGCTTTGAGTTGGATCGTAAAAATATTGTACTGGTTACAGGATTTCAAGGAATTAATCGCTATGATGATATAACAACTCTTGGTAGAGGTGGATCTGATACAACAGCTGTAGCATTAGCGGCAGAGTTAAAAGCGGATAAATGTGAAATTTATACAGATGTTGAAGGAGTTTATACCGCTGATCCACGTGTTGTAAAAAACGCATGTAAGTTGAAGGAAATATCTTATGATGAGATGCTAGAATTAGCTTCTTTAGGTGCAAAAGTTTTACACAACCGATCTGTAGAGTTGGCTAAAAAGTATAATGTTGAACTTGTTGTTAGATCCAGTTTAAGTACTGCAGAAGGAACGATTGTTAGGGAGGTATCGCATATGGAAAAAATGCTAGTTAGCGGAATAGCAGCAGATAAAGATGTGGCAAGAATAGCTGTCATTGGAATTAAAGATGAACCTGGTAGAGCGTTTAAGCTTTTTGGGTTAATGGGTAAACATAACATTAATGTTGATATTATTTTACAATCTATTGGAAGAGACGGCTCCAAAGACATCTCCTTTACGGTATCAAGGGATAGCTTAGAAGATGCAAAAAAAGTTATTCAAGATAACTTAGAAGTATTAGCGGCAAGAGAAGTAGTTGTTGAAGATAAAGTAGCTAAGGTATCGGTAGTAGGAGCTGGAATGGCAAGTAATCCAGGTGTTGCATCAACCATGTTTGAGGCACTTTATGACGCTAATGTTAACATACACATGATTTCAACATCTGAAATAAAAATTTCCGTTTTAATAGATGAAGATGATGTAGAAGTAGCCATGAATGCCATTCATGATAACTTTAAATTACATTTAATTAAATAGAAAAACAATGAAGAAGACAGTGAACCTTTCAGAAATGAGAGGTTCATTTTTTTCTTAGAAAAATTCTTTTAGAATGCTATTATTCGCATAAATTCTTGTATCATTCAGGTGGGAGAAGTATAATGAACACTAGTAGAGTATTTGCGAGGAAAAACATAAAGCTCGAAAATAGAAGAACGAAGCAGGAAAGGAGTGTTAAAAACGTGAAAAACAAAATTCTTATTATAGATGACGATTTAGACCTATGTATTTTATTGAAGAAGAATTTAAAAACAGATGGTCATCAGGTGACTATTTGCCACGATGGTGAGGCTGGCTTAACGGAAGCTATCACAAATAGTTATCAACTCATAGTGTTGGATATTATGCTTCCAAAGAAAAGCGGATTCGATGTATTGTCGGATATCAGAAAGGTAAGTCATGTACCTGTACTAATGCTGACTGCAAAAGACAGTGAGGTAGACAAAGTGTCTGGACTTCGGATGGGGGCTGACGATTATCTTACAAAGCCATTCGGCAGTAATGAATTTCTTGCGCGTGTGGCTTCACTTTTGCGACGTTATACTGTTTTTAATGCCAATGATGTACAGGTTGAACCTACCCTTGATGTGGGAAATCTCTATATTGATCCGTCTACCCGTGAAGTTCGCCTCAATGATGTGAGAATTGACTTGACTGCAAAAGAATTTGATTTGCTGTACTTTCTTTGTAGCAATAAGGGTAAAGTCTTTACCAAAAAGCAAATATATCGTTCTGTCTGGGAGGATGATTATGCTTTTGATGACAATAACATTATGGTGCATATTCGGAGGCTGCGTAAAAAAATAGAACCGAATCCGGAAGCGCCAATCTATATTCTGACTGTTTGGGGTGTTGGGTATAAGTTTAGTGGTGATGAAGTATGACAGGATTTATGATTACAATTTTGTTCTGCTTGTGTGTTGGACAATTTATATACATCTATCGAATGAAGAAGCATGAAAAAAACTGGCTTGATATCTTGAGAGGTATACAACATGGTGAACAAGATAAGATTTTTACAAAAGGCAAGGGGCGGATAGCAGATATCAGCTATGAAATTAACGGAATAATTGACTCAAATCAAGCCCAGATTGCGCAGTTAAAAAAAGCAAATGAAGCCAACAAGCAAATATTAACCAGTCTGTCCCATGATGTACGAACTCCTCTTGCCTCTCTGCTTGGTTATTTGGAGGCTATCGAGAAAGGTGTTTTAGACCAAATGGAGGAACAAGAATATATCGGGGTGGTGCTTCGTAAGGCGAACGACTTGAAAATGTATCTGGATATGCTCTTTGAATGGTTTAAGCTCAGTTCTAATGAACGGAAGTTTATATTTGAAGTACTTGATATCAATGAACTGACACGAGAGGTTATGATTGAATGGTTACCTGTATTTGAACGTGAAGCAATTACACTTTCGGCGGATATTGACGATGATGATTTATTGGTATCAATTGATCCTATGGCTTACAAACGAATTCTTAATAATCTGATACAAAATGCGATAGACCATGGACATTGCACTAAAATTTCTCTTACGATAAAACACATATCGAATAGAGCTTTTATATCAGTAATTAACAACGGCAAAATAATACCCGACGACCAGTTGCCTCACATTTTTGAACGGCTATATAAAGGCGATTATGCCCGATCTGATAAGGGTAGTGGTTTGGGTCTTGCTATCACTAAGGAACTTGTTATAAACCTACATGGTGAAATCTCTGTATCAAGCTTGAAAAATGAGGGGACAAAATTTCAAATCCGCCTGCCAATTTCCAAGTAAGAAAAAAGTAAGATTTGAGCAAGGTTCTTGTCAGCTTTGACTGTTAAAATAAAAAGCAGGAGGTAAAAAAATGAGTGAATATATAATTGAAACAATTGGGCTGACAAAACATTTTGGAGAGCAACTTGCAGTAGATCATGTAGACCTGCATGTGCCAAAAGGGAAAATATACGGACTACTGGGGAGAAATGGAGCCGGCAAAACCACAACGATGCGGATGTTGCTTAATCTGGTTCGTCCTTCTGCTGGGACAGTTCTGCTGTTCGGCAAAGCACATTGTGAAAATCCTGAAAAGACTTATCACAAAATTGGTTCTATCATTGAGAAACCTGGCTTTTATGAAAATTTAACTGGTGGAGAAAACTTACAAATCTTAGCCCGTCTACGTGGACAACACCGCAAAGACACAATTAATCACGCCCTTGAAATAGTTGGACTGGACAAAGAAAAAAGTAAAGTGTTTTCTAATTATTCTATGGGTATGAAACAGAGGCTTGGAATTGCTGCTGCCATCATGCACGAGCCAGAGCTGTTAATACTTGACGAACCCATAAACGGACTTGATCCTATCGGTATTCATGAAATACGAAAATTCCTTTTAATGCTTTGTAAGGAAAAGGGTGTTACCATACTCATATCCAGCCATGTCCTAGATGAGGTTGAACAACTTGCTGATATTATTGGTGTGTTACACCAAGGGCGTTTGGTAGAGGAAGTTGATATGATCCAGCTAAACAAACAAAATCGACAGTATGTAGAATTTGGGGTTTCTGATGTGAATACTGCTGCCTTGCTTTTAGAAAGACAATTTAATACTTCAGATTATACTGTTTGTAATGACAAAATTATACGAGTATTTGACTGCATTGAGGAGAGGGGCCAAATCACCTGTTGCTTTGTTAAAAATGATTTGTTAGTAACAAAAGTTAATGTAAGCTCAGAAAAACTAGAGAACTATTTTTCGCGGCTGATAGGAGGTGGCGGTATTGGTTAATCTCATCTATTGTGAACTACTAAAACTAAAACGTTCCAAAATGCTGCTGATTAGTTTTTTAGGCGCGTTGGTAACGCCTTTTATGATGATTGCTGATGGGATTAAGATTCATTTTTCACATCCAGAACTGCCGATCACGCTGATGGGCTTCTATAATGGCTGTAATCTATACATCATGATCTTGTTTGGATTAATTGTCTACACAGTCATTGCAGCCTATCTATTCAGCCGGGAGCATACGGAAAAGACCTTAAAAACAATCCTAACTGTTCCGGTGTCAAAAATCTCTTTTATCCTTAGCAAGTTTATTATGCTATTTATTTGGATTATGACGCTTACAATCGTTTCCTGGGCAGGTATGTTTATTTTAGCAGCTCTTTATAAAGTACTGTTTGGTCTTGCTGAATTTAGTCTTGCAGTTGCAATACCATACTTTGGAAAAATGTTACTTGGTGGTATTCTCATGTTTCTCATGAGTTCACCTTTTGCCTTTTTGGCTTTATGGACTAAGGGTTTGGTAGTACCAATTATTGCTGCTGCGACCATCGTTATGGGGAATGTGGCTTTGTCAAATGAAGCTTTAGGAGCAGTATTTCCGTGGACAGCTATTACGCTACTGATTGACGACAAAATAGGACAGACAGGTTTTTCTTATGCATTGGTAATTGGATTAATTCTATCTGTTTCCATATTTGGGTTCGTTGCCAGTATAGTTTATTTTCAAAAGGAGGATATCAAGTAATGGATTTGAATTTTGTTGAAATACTTAAGGCAATCCTCTTTGGTATTGTAGAGGGCATCACAGAATGGCTGCCAGTCAGTAGTACTGGGCATCTGATCTTGTTGAATGAGTTTGTTGCATTAGATGCTACTGAAGAGTTTTGGAGCCTATTCGAAGTGGTGATTCAGTTAGGTGCAATTATGGCGGTAGTCGTATTGTTCTGGAAGCAGATTTTTCCTTTTGGCAAAGATGATAACCATCATCCCCTTACATCGCAAGGCGTACTATCATATGTAAAGGCAGATATCTTCGTCTTATGGTTCAAGATCCTTGTTGCCTGTATCCCTGCGGCTATAGCTGTATTCTTTGGCGATAAGTTTGAGGAACTGTTTTACAACTATCATACTGTTTCTGCTGCACTAATCTTTTTTGGTGTGATGTTTATCATCATTGAAAACAAACACAAAGCAAAAACTGCAAAGATAAATAGTTTGACCGAAATCACCTATCGACTGGCCTTTATTATAGGTATTTTTCAATTGATCGCAGCAATATTCCCTGGTACTTCTCGATCTGGGTCAACTATTGTAGGAGCACTACTATTTGGCGTCTCAAGAACAGTGGCAGCAGAATTTACATTTTTCCTTGCCATACCAGCAATGTTTGGTGCAAGTCTGCTGAAACTCATCAAATTTGGACTTTCATTTACTAGCACAGAACTTATCATTCTATTGGTCGGCATGATAACGGCATTTTTAGTATCAGTCTTTGTCATTCAATTCTTGATGACTTATATAAAAAGGCACGATTTTAAGGTCTTTGGCTGGTATCGGATTGCACTTGGTATCCTTGTCTTATCGGTGTTTGCATTCAGATAAGCAATAAGAAATGAACAGTAGCAACTGTCTTGGACTCACACCAAAGGTTGTTGAAGTAGTGATGAATACTGCTATCTCAGATTATATTAAGTTACATTTAATTAAATAGTATTGTAAGACAAAAACGGCAGTCATACTAACTAAAGTATGGCTGCCGTATATTGGTCTATATTTTCTTTCTTATAATTATTCATCAACCTTTATAAGAACCAGCAAGACGCTTGCATGTATCTTTTACTATCAATGTAGCAGGAAGTGTTATTCTCACTTTTTTAGCTTCGTGTTCTATTAAATTAACTAGATTTTGAGCTGCAACTTTTCCCATTTCATAAAAAGCTTGTTCCATTGTTGTTACAGGCTTAAAGAAAAATCGGGAAAGAGTAGGGTCGTTATCAAAGCCGATAACAGATAGATCTTCTGGCACTTGATAACCCATACGTGTAGCTTCTGTTATTAAATAGGATGCTAATAGGTCATTAGCAGCAAAAACAGCAGTCACGTTGTTTTTAATCAGTGATTCCACAATTCCTCTATAGGTCTCTTCACTTTTATCATGTTTATAACCTTTGTTGAATCCGATGAAAATAGAGTCATTTACTAACTCACCATGTTTTTCCATAGCCTTACAATAGCCTAAGTATCTATTTCTCAGAGTAGTGAATTTTTCAAGTCCCACATCACAAACGAAACCAATTTTATCATGGCCTAACTCAATAAGGTAGGAAGTAGCATCATAGCCCCCAGTATAATTGTCAGTGACAACATAGTTAACAGGTATGCACTCATTATATCTATCTAGCATGATAATAGGAAACTTTTCTATATATAATTGATTTAGGATATCAAAATTTTCATTCGTTGACATTGGAAACAGTAAAATACCTGCAACATTATCATAGCTATTACTAATAATATCTCTTTCTTCTTCTATACTGCTAATATGACTCCTAACGTTGAGGTAATAACCCTGATCAGAAAGATATTTAGAAGCACCGTTAATGGTGTTAACAAAATTGGAGTCTGCCATATCGAAGGGCAGTATCATTGTGATGACTTTGTTTTCATCGGTACTTTCTATGATGTTTTCATGAGATGACAAAGCGTCTGGAGCTATATAACTACCGCTGCCCCGTCTACTATATATAAGACCATCCTCTTTTAAAGTCTTTAAAGCTTTTTTGATTGTAATCCTACTCACTTGATAGATCTTTTCTAGTTCTACTTCTGTAGGTAGCTTATCATCTGCATGATATTCTTTAGTGAGAATTTTATCTTTAATTGAATCATATACGTTCATGTATAAAAATTTGTTCGCCATTTAGAACTCCTTATTGCATATTATTGTTGATTAGGTATAACTAATTCTATTATAAATGAAAATTAGGTATGTTTCAATGCTTTTGTGGAAAATTAGATATAGAAAATTCATGAATTACCAGTGATTTTTTAGATAAATAAGCTCGATTAATCTTGACTCATGAAGAAAAAAATGCTACTATTGAATCAAGATAAGTTATAAAATTGATTATATATTTAGTGTATATGTATAAAATTTTAGAGAATAAGTTATATTAGATATAAAATTAGTATTAGTAATAGAGTTAATAATCTGTATATGCGAGGAGAAATCACGTTGTATCAAATCATTAAATTACGAAATAATTTAGCACAAATATATGAAAAGCGATTTGTCCAACAAATAGAGGTCCATGAGATTGGAATATCTAAGGCTTCAGATAATGTGATGGAATTAGATGAAGCAATGGGACTAGAGTATATGCCATTTAAAGTCGGGGATACCTTTAGGGGAAGAGATAAAAACTACTGGATAAAAGTGGATGTAAAGTTGCCAGAGGAGTTTTATGGACAAGAAGTTATTGGTTATTTTGACATAGGAAGAACAGGACTCTGGTTTGAAAGTGGCATGGAAGCATTGCTTTACGTTAACGGAAAGCGCTTTCAAGCAGTAGATAGAAATCACAAAGAAGTCATCTTTAAAGATTTTAATAAAGAATGGACAACTTTTTATTTACAAGTTTGGTCTGGCCTAGAAGGTGGAGGAAAGCCTGTAGAGCAAATTCATCATTATAATAAAATATCTTTTTCATTATTTGATGGAGAACATGATACATATTATCTATACTTAAAGCATCTCTTTGAAGCTATGGATGAACTGAAAGATACTGATGCACATAAGTATCTATATGAAAAGATCATTATAGAAGCATTTAAAATATACAATGATGTTGGTGTAAATGAATCTATTAACTGTATAGAAGAAGCATTAAAACAATATCCGAAGATCAACCCTACTACTATGAATTGTGTGGCACATACCCACATTGATTTAGCGTGGTTATGGCGGATTAAGCATACGAAACAAAAAGCTATCCGATCTTTCAATACCATGATTAAAATGATGGATGATTCAGAAGACTATTATTTTTTTCAAAGTCAACCTCAGCTTTATCAATGGATCAAAGAAGAGAGTCAGGATTTGTATGCTAAAATAAAAGAAAAGGTAGCCGATGGTTCATGGGAAATTGGCGGTGGTATGTGGGTTGAATCAGACCTCAACATGGCCGGCGGCGAAAGTCTAGTAAGACAGATTCTCTACGGTGATAAATTTCTCAAGGATGAGTTTGGTTATGATCCTAAGCATAAATTCTTATGGCTGCCTGATGTATTTGGATACAATTGGAGCATACCACAGCTTCTCAAAAGTGCAGGTATTGATTATTTCTTTACAACTAAAATGAGTTGGAATGAATACAACAGAATGCCAGATGATACTTTTATCTGGAGAGGTATGGATGGAAGCGAAGTTCTATGCCATTTTATCACAACACCTCATCCATATGGAGATAGACATTATGTTTACAATGCATTAATTGACAGTAGGAGTCTACTAGGTACTTGGGAGAATTATAAAAGTAAAGAAATAAGCAAAGAACTATTAGTAGCTTATGGTTACGGTGATGGTGGTGGTGGAGCTAATGTGGAGATGGTTAAATCCATACCAGTAACTAACCTAATACCTACACTACCAACAGTACAGCCAAGCACTATTGAGAATTATATTGACCGATTAAATCAAGAGATAAATGATTCTAATCAACCCTTACAAGTGTGGAATGACGAGCTTTATTTGCAGTTTCACAGGGGAACCTATACCATTCAGGGGCTTATCAAGAAATGGAATAGGCTATTAGAAAATAAGTATAGAACTTGTGAAATATTAAGTTCATTAGCAGCTGTTGGGATGAGTAACTTCAATCTTTATCAGCAGGATGAAATAGAAAAAGGTTATAAAATTCTTTTAACGAATCAATTTCATGATATATTACCTGGAAGTAGTATTAGAGAGGTCAATGTAGATGCTATAGAAGATTATCAGCAAAGTGACTCTATCGTGACTGAAAGCGTTTCCGGAGTGCTTGAGAATGTTACTAATCAGACATCTGATACTTATACAGTTTTTAATCCACTTAAAGATAGGGAAAATCATCTTATTTTCGTTGAAGGTATAAAAGAAGAGAAAGTGTTTAAAGATGAAAATAATAGAGTGCTTAAATCTCAAACTACAAATGATGGTACATATGTAATGATTGATGATTTAACACCTTTTGCTTTTACTAATTTTAGAGTTAGTGAAGAAGTACAATTAAGTAATAAGTTATCAAAAGTTGATATAGATCAAAGAACATTAGAAAATAAAAGATATCTAATAACATGGAATGAAAATGGAAACTTGACAAGAGTATATGATAAGCAGCACAAAAAAGAAGTCATCAAATCGGGTCAAGCAGGGAATCAATTTCAAGTATTTGAAGATAAACCTCATGGTTATGAAGCTTGGGAAATAGAGTTAGATACTCTTGACGATGCCATAGGTACCATGGAGACAATAGACCAGCTTGTTAAAGTGACCTTAATTGATAATGGTAATCTAATGACAACCTTGAGATTTGAATATGCTTACGGTGATTCTAGAATTATTCAAGATCTTAAGGTATATGAGTATACAGGTAGGATTGATTTTGTAACAGAGGTTCAATGGTATACACATGAGAAGCTACTTAAAGTTAATTTCCCAGTAGATGTTTTTGCAAGAGAAGTAACTTGTGATATTCAATTTGGTAATATCAAGCGTCCTACACATAGAACCACTCCATGGGACAAAGCAAAATTTGAAGTATGCGCCATTAATTGGGTGGACTTATCTCAAAGAGATTATGGTGTTAGCCTTCTCAACGATGGTAAGTATGGGCATGATGTTCAAGATAATAAAATCCGCTTATCACTTGTAAAGTCATCGATTCACCCAGATACGCATGCGGATATAGGTTGTCAAAGTTTTACCTACAGTTTATTCCCACATAAAGGCGGGTTCTTAGAAGGTGATACCCATACAGAGGCTCTTAAGTTAAACAATCAGCTTCATGCTATAAAGGGTAGAAAGAGTAGCCTTAATCGCAGTTTATTAGAAATTGATGGGAAATATGTAGAAGTTGATGCAATCAAGAAAGCGGAAGACTCTAATCACTTAATTCTTAGACTCCATGAGTATGGAGGAGGAGAGGAAAAAGTAAAGATCAAGAGTTATTATCCTATAAAGAATTACGCTTTTTGTAATATACTTGAAGAGAATTTAGAAGAGGCAATAATGGAAGATGAGATGACATTTAACGTTAAGCCTTATGAAATAAAAACTATTAAAATTTTATTTGACACCATATAGTTTGAATTATATATTATAATTCTGGAGGTAGAAAAATGGATACAAAATATGACGTTTTAGTTGTGGGAGATATCAACCCAGACATAATGATGATTGATTATGATAGGTTACCAAACCCGGGTGAAGAAACCCATTCAAAAGATGCACACATCGCTTTAGGTGGAGGATGTGCAATCTGTGCATCCGGCTTAGCCAAGTTAGGCATGAGCGTTGCTGTTTATGGTTTCTTAGGAAGTGATATGTTTGGAGAGATGATGGTGCGAAAACTGGAGAAGACTGGTGTTCACACAGAGCATATAACTATTAGAAATGATATCAATACTGGTTTTTCTGTTGCACTAACGAATAGTGAAGATAGAGCTTTTATTACCTATAATGGTACGAATGAATTATTTGATGTTAAAGATGTTCCTGATGAGGTGATTAAGTCAGCAGGGCATGTACATGCGCTATGCTATACGCCTGATAAACATGGCGATTATGTGGAATTCTTCAAGCGTGTCAAGGAACTAGGTCGTACCGTTTCCTTTGACATAGGTTATGACGATACAGAACAGTGGTCTGATAAGATCATGGAGATTGTTGAACTTGTTGATATCTTCATGCCCAATGAGAAAGAAGCTACTAATTACACAAGAAAAGATACTGCTGACGCCGCACTGAAAGCGCTTGCAACTAGTGGTAATACAGTTATCGTAAAAAAAGGTAAAGACGGATCTATAGCTTACCGAGATGGGTTATTCGCAGAGGCAGGTCCATTTGTTACTACATGTGTAGACACAACAGGAGCTGGCGATTCTTTTAATGCAGGATTCATCCTTGGATGGCTTCGAGGATTTGATTTAGGTAAGTGTCTCATAATTGGTAACGCTGTTGGTTCTAAGAGTGTTGAACAATATGGTGGTAGTTCAGGCGTTCCTTCTTATGAAGAGTTAAAAGCATTTTTAAATAAAGAAAATATATCAATATAAAGGAGAATACCATGAAACTAGTTGTACTTGGAGGAGGCGGTGTACGTTCTCCCTTCTTAGCTAAATCGATTGTATCCAATGCCCATATTGCCAATATTACAGAAGTTGTCTTTATGGATAATGATGGTGAGAAACTAAATATTTTTGGAGGTCTTTCTAAGATCATCTCAGAAAGAATTAATAGTGACATCCAATTTGATTATACAACGGATGCTGAAGAAGCTCTTAAAGACGCAGACTTTATTATTACCACACTCCGTGTCGGTGGTGATGTATGCAGAACCTATGATGAGAGGGTTTGTCTTGATTTAGGTGTGCTTGGTCAAGAAACAACTGGAGCTGGTGGTTTTGGTATGGCCATGCGTTCTATACCAACTTTATTAGAGTACTGTGATATAATTAAAAAGGTCTCTAAAGAAAATGCATTAATATTCAATTTCACTAACCCTTCAGGTCTTGTTACACAAGCCTTAAGAGATGCAGGGCATAATAATGTATATGGTATTTGTGATGCGCCAAGTGAGTTCATTAAGCAGATGATAAGAGCAGTAGATTCAACAGCGGAAGAGTTTTCTGTTAAGTGCTATGGCCTTAACCATCTTTCTTGGTTCAAAGATGCTAAAGTTAATGGTGTAGACGTCATGGACAAGCTATTAAATGATGAGGCCGTCTACAATAGCACAGATATGCGTTCTTTTGATAGAGAATTAGTTAAAATCATGGGTGATACCCTTATGAATGATTACTTACAATACTACTACTATCGAGAGAGAAAAGTAGATAAAATCAAGTCTGCTAAGTGCACTCGTGGAGAAACTATTTTAGATATTAATGCACGTATGTTTGAGAAGTTAAAAGGGATAGACGTAGAGAAAAACTACGACGAAGCCTTTGATATATACATGGAACATTACATGGAAAGAGAGAACAGCTATGGTCTCATTGAGACGGGAGTTGAAAGAATTGATCTTTTAGAAAAGATGACTATTGATCAGTTTATCGATGAGCCTGATGAAGGTGGCTATGCAGGTGTAGCACTTAACTTCATTAAAGCCTTTGTAGGTGGAAAAGCATGTGAAATGGTATTATCCATTCCTAATAATGGAGCAATCAAAGAGCTAGAAGATACTGATGTAGTTGAAATCTCATGTATCATCGAGAAAGGCAAAGTTACTCCAGTACCAGTGGATGATATACATGCTATGCAAGTAAATTTGATGAAGATAATGAAGTTATACGAAAGAACAGCTGTAAAAGCAATCACTAATACATCACGTGAGAAAGCCATTAAAGCCTTAACGATACATCCATTAGTGAATTCTTATAGCTTAGCGAAGGAAATTGTTGATCAGTTCATTGATAAATATCAAGTTTATACTGCCAAGTGGCATTAAAAGGATGCAAGAATTCCAATCGAAAGGAAAGATGAATCCATGATCTATAGAGTAGAAGAAATTCCTGTAGAGGGATGCAATTATACCGATTTTATACCCAGTTTAGCTTGCTACATACCAGATACCATTGAGATGAAGCCAGCTTATAAAAAGCCTTCTGTCATCGTTTGTCCAGGTGGTGGTTATGAGGTCTTATGGGAGACAGAGCGTGAAGCCATTGCTTTAAAGTACATGTCTGAAGGGTTTAATGCCTTTGTACTCAATTACTCTGTCATTCCAGCACAGTACCCTACACAACTGCTGGAGTTAGCGAAAGCTATTAATTATGTAAGAGACCATGCTGAAGAGTTTAATGCCGATCCAGATCAGATCATTGTCTGCGGTTTTTCTGCTGGTGGGCATTTAGCAGCTAATTTAGGTGTTTGCTGGAATAAAGATTACTTCAAAGAGTTAGTAGGTAAGGATTCTAATCACAAACCTAACGGAGTGATTTTAGCCTATCCTGTTATTACAGTGGAAGATGATGACCTCATCTACTTCTACAACCGTTTTATTGGTGAAAATCCTAGTCAGGAGCTTAAAGATAAAGTGTCCTTAGAGAGACAAGTGGATAAAGATACGGTGCCAACTTTTATGTGGGGGACCTATGATGATCCACTGGTTAAACACATCCTTGTTTTTGGACTAGAACTTCATAAACATAAGATCCCATTTGAGTCATTGATCTATCAAAGAGGACCTCATGGTATTGCCTTGGCAAATGATGTAACATCATTTAAAGAGGATCAAA